>JALWSN010000360.1 GCA_027080245.1 Ignavibacteriales bacterium
TATTAAAACCAATTGATTTTTTGCCCCGCGTAAAAAATACAATTAAAGCTGAGCGAAAGGAACGATGCGGGGAGTAAATTAAGTCGTATTTAGTTTTGCGCAACTTCAGCGCAAACTTAATTGTGGAAAGTATTCCGCGATGCTTTCCTCTTTTGTCTAAAGTAAAAACTTTATGAACTGCGGGCGAAGCCTTAAATATTTGGCTTCCGGCGGGATTTGCTACAACGTTAATTTCAGCGTTAGGATGGCGTTCCTTTAACTTTTGCACAAGGGGCAACGTAAGAAAAACATCCCCGATAAACGCCGTTTGAATTAACAAAATTTTCAACCTTTCGCCTCCCTGAATTTACGATACCTTTGCCCGAAAAGGTCGTCAAACGATTTTACGGTCAAGCTTTTTGACCGAGTTATTTAAAATACTAAGCATTGTTTAATATTTCCAGATGTTGTGCATCCAGAACCATTGAGCCGGATATTGCTTAATTATGGATTCAAGAGCGGAAAAGTAACGCTGGTTAAACTCCTGCTGACCTTCCGAAGAAATTAAATCCTCGTAATTCAATCTATTAATTTCAATAGAAAATTTGCCGTTGGGTTTGCGCGCGCAAAAAACCAGGAAAACAGGCGCATGGGATTTAAAAGCCATTGCCGAAGCGCCGGTGTAAATTGCGGTGGGCTTGCCGAAAAAATTAATCCTCGCGCTCTCCCGCGGTCCTCGCTGATCAGCCACAAGTCCTACAATGCCGCCTTTTAGAAGAGTCGCAAAAATTTTGCGAACTCCTATTCCAAGGTTAGCCACTTGATTTCCGTGGGAGGAACGCATTGCGTCGAACCAGTGCGTAACGTAAGGATTACGCTGCTGTTTAGAAAGTACGGTCATTGGAATTTTTAATTTCAAAGCAATGGCAACGGCGGCAAGCTCCCAATTGCCAAAATGCGCCGTTAACAAAATCACCCCCCTGCCTTCTTCCCAGGCGGCTTTTAATTCTTCCGCGCCCTTAAATTCCACTATGCTTAAAATTTCCTCGTCGGTAATGGCGGGAATTAAAAACGCCTCCAAAAATGTTTTTGCTACGCTTCGGTAATTTTCGCGTGCCAAGCGTTTTATTTCTCTTTTGCTCTTTTGCGGAAACGCCTCCGAAAGATTTTTTATTACCACCGATTTCCTGATTGGCAGGAAGTAGAAAAAAAAATCTCCCACAACATTTCCCAAACGCCCGATTCTTTTTAATCCAAACGCTCGCGTAACGCCAACGAAAAACAAAAGAATTACGTATTCTATTTTATTCTGCATCTGGGCGCCGCTTACGGATTTTGAATTATTCTTCTCTGCCAGCTGTAATCGTGGAACTCCCCTTTCTTAGTAGAGTGCAGAAGTTCGTAATCCGAATATCCCCCGATGTCCCCAAACACAAAAATTACCCCGCCTTCAATTGAATTGTAATACCAAATTTCGTAAGGCTTTCGGTTGGGCTCGTTTGGGTAGCGGTCAATCTGGTCGTAAGGACCGTAAATTAAATAAACCCGTCCCCTGTCGGTTTTGTAACCCGGTTTGTTCAACGTTCCGAAATTTTCATTAACGTATTGCAAACGCTTCATGTATTTTTCCTTAAATTCATTTTGAGGCGTCGAGGGGTCGGGGTCGCGCTTTTTCCAGAAATTGTAAAGGAATCTTCTTTTTGCATCCAGATTTTTTAGCTTCTTGTAAGTTGAAATCTCCTTAGACGAAGCTAAATATTTAGATTCATCGAAAAGCAAATCGCAATCGCTTTCCGTCATCACGCCGTATTCGCTGCTTAAGTAAGGCGCCTGGCGGCTAATTTGTCTGCCCGTTGTGTCCATTTTGTTTGGATTGTAGTAAAAAAATTGCTGGCTGGAAGAACTTCCAATTCCTTTGGAAGTGTCGTTCAAAGAAATTACCATAGTGTAAGAATCCGTCGGTAATTTTCTCAGATTTACTATTCCCACATCCACAATTGAATTTGCCACACGACTTACTGACTTCACCTGCTGAAAGACAAGTTTGTTTTTAGAATTAAAAACTCGCTTTACCAAAACAAGATTGCTGGTGAAATGGTCTTCCTTCAAGTTGTAAAGCTCGGCGTAATAAAACAAAACGGGTAGCTTGTTCGAATAAATCAAAGAAGGATTGGGGATTACCTCGTAAGTGTTCTTGTAAAATATTGAAGATTTATTATTGCTTTGTGTAATTCTTGAACAAAGTTCAACGTCGCTAACGGAAATCCTATCGTTGAAAAACGGGTGAATATTTAAATTCTCCGTGTAAGTTTTTTTGTTGGACGAATCGCCCAAGTCCGTAGCGCTAACCTTTAACGAGTAATTTCCCAATGGAACGTCAAATCCCACCACTCCTATTAAATTTCTATTTTTCAATTTTGAATTTAATTTAACGTAAGGGGACTGAATTCTAAATCTCTGATCCACAATGCTTTTCTTCGCAGAATCAACAATCTGCACGCGCATAATTGCGCCCACGTAAAATCCTTTCTTTGGTAAATTAAATTTAGTAAGCTCATTCTGGTGAATTGAATAATAAATTTCCAGATAAGTATTTACGGAGTCAAGTTTGAACCGGGAATAATTAAAATCGAAATTTAACTTTCCCTGACCAAACGAAATCAATGAAAACAAAAATAGATTAAGCAAAATAATATTGAACCGCTTCATTTAAACCTCGTGCAAAACTAATTAAAACATACTCCGTTAAAATAAAAAAACCCGAACCTTCTCGAAAGAAGATTCGGGTAATTTTTTTAAGCTTGGCTTAAATTAAAGACCAATACCCAAAGAGAACAAATGCGTGTCTTTGAAATATTGAGCCGGCGAGTAAGCGTAATCGAATTCTACATCCGAACCGCCTACGTTGTACTTAATACCAAAGCCAAGCGAATATGTGTAAACCAAATCGCTGGAATTAGCTTTTGGCGTATACGTGTAACCGCCGCGTAAGAACAGCATGTCGTTAAAGTCGTATTCGCCACCAACTTTGTATTCATCAAGATAGTAGTTGTTGTTTGTAAACGAACCGACTAACTTGAAATTATTTTGGTCGTTAAAGCTAAGCGTGTAGCCCAAACCAATCGAAAGCGAAGTCGGCAACGAAAAGTCCGCAGTGCTAATTTTGTAGAATTGTTTCCCGCGTCTTTGATCGTCGGCGGTAGCTTTAATCCACAAACCGGAACCGTCGTATCTCATGTTAGGACCGATATTTTTCATGATAATGGCAAGATCGAATCCTTTGATTCCGGCAACGGAAGTGTAGCTAACGCCAAAGTCGAAGCCAATACCGCTTGCGGAAACTAAGTCCAACTTTTCAGAAATGTAATTAACATTTAATCCAACAGATACTCTATCGGTAAGAAGTTTGGAGTAAGAAACGCCGAGAGAGAAAAACTGCGGAGTAAATGTCTGTCCCGTACCATCGGGATTTTCAACAGTAGTTTTAATAATGTCGCCCATGCTGTAAGATTTAATGCTAAATCCCAAGCTGCCGAAATCTCCCGCGTTAACTGCGACTGCTCCGTACTGAACTCCGATATCCGCAATGTAGTTCTGGTAGGAAGCCAAGATGTCAACCGAATTTTTAGCGCGAGAAATATTTGCCGGGTTCCAAAATATGGCGTTTGCGCCCAAAGTGTTGGTAAGAACGGCGCCGCCCATAGCAACGCCGCGAGCGCCTACCGGGATAAGCAACTCGGTAGCGCCGGCGGTTCCTAAACGTGCATTTTGTGCAAATACAGCGCCCGTACTTACTAATAATAAAATTATTATTATATTTTTTAATTTATTCATTGCAATTTCTCCTTTGATGGTTTTACTAGAATCTATCCAATATTTGAGTTTCTTGGATAATAGCTAACTTAAGAATTTTCGTTTTGCCTAAGGACGGCATGTCGATGTATGCTACATACAATCCGCTTGCCACCGGCAAATTACTTTCATTCTTAAGATCCCATTTTGCAAATTGAGTATTGTCGTTTTTCTCAATAGTCTTTACTAACTGCCCGGCAAGGTTAAATACCCTGATAGTAGCTTTTTGAGGCAGATGAGTAAAGGTTACAAAGCGCTGATATTTATTGATTTCATCCGGGTTAACTCCGTAGTACGGGTTCGGGAATACATTGATGTTTTCAACGTCTTTCTTTTCAAGTGCTTTGTCTCCCGAAACTGATTTTGGAGCCGTGAATGTGTAAACGTCGTTCTTTGTTAGAACTTTAGCGGCATAAATCTCCATTTCAAAAGGAGCTAACAAGTAAGGCCTGGAGCCGCGAGCTTGAGGCCAGATTGCGTAGAGCACGTCCGAAACAGGACCCCAGTTGTTATTATCATATTCTGCGGCCTGATCGTAATCGGATTTCATGATAAAAATGTACTCTCTTGCTCCTAATGATTGGAAAGATGTTCCATCCCAACCCATATCCCACAGGTTATTTGCGGGAGCTACTCTATTATCTTCTACAAAGCAAATATTTGTTCTTCTGGGATTGTTAGGATCGGAAATATCGTAAGCCGCAAACGGAATGTCTCCGTAACCGCCTAACGCATAATTAGCGTCTCTGCGGTAAACAGCAGCTTTAGACCATCTATCCGGATATTGAGCCTGGCTCTTAGCGGCTAATGCGGCTGCGGAAACGTCTGCCGGAGTTCCGCTTGCCCATTCGTCGTCGCCAGCCCA
>JALWSN010000361.1:0-3892 GCA_027080245.1 Ignavibacteriales bacterium
TTGAAATAACTTTAATGCCTTCGCCTTCTCCAACAAATCCCATGCCTTCGGAAGTGGTGGCTTTAACGGACACCTGGCTTACTTCGGTTTCCATTATTTCCGCAAGGTTTTTTCTAATCGAAGAAATAAAAGGATTAAGCTTTGGCTTTTCCAAAACAACTGTGGCGTCGATGTTGCCTATTTCAAATCCATTTTGTTTAACTAACTTAACAGCATGACGCAAAAATAATTCGCTGGGAGCATCCTTAAATTGTGGGTCCGAGTCGGGGAAGAAAGTCCCGATATTCCCCAACGCAAGCGCTCCAAGCAAAGCGTCGGTTATTGAATGCATTAAGGCATCGGCGTCGGAGTGTCCCGAAAGCCCTTTATTAAAAGGGATTTCTATTCCTCCCAAAATTAATTTTCTGTTTTCGGTAAATTTGTGAACGTCGTAACCAATTCCCGTTCTAAAAATATTCATTAATATCTTACCTCAAACTTGTTGAACTCACCTGTTGATTCCCCCCATTTTACTTGGACATTTCTTACATCGGCATAAACAGACCCTATTTTTATTAGCTTAACCAGTTCTTCCAATTTGTATTTTTCTCCTTCGGCGATGGTTAGCACCTCGCCGGTGTAAAGATTCTTGGTAAAGCCAACAAGCTCTAAACTGTTAGCGTTGCGCAAAACAAAATATCTGAATCCCACTCCCTGAACCAATCCGCTTGCCAATATTTCAACTCTTAAAATTTCTTTGGACATTTAATTACTCCTTCAAAGTTTCGGAAATAATTAAACCCGAAAAAATTAACGCCGAGCCAACCACCCCAAAGTTACTGATTTTTTCGTTGATTGTAAAAAACGCGATAACCGCCGCGAACACAGGCTCAAAAGAAAATATTATTCCAGCCTTTGCCGGCGTTACGTATTTTTGAAATTTAGTTTGCAACGTAGTAGCTATTAACGTTGCAAACAGCGATGTGTAAACCAACGCAATAATTAAATCCTTCGAGTAACTAATGTGAATTGGTTCAAGATCTGTTAAGAAAAATATTAAGGCAAATAAAAAACTAAACGCGGCCATTGCGAATAATTGCACAAACACAAGATACCAGAAATCGTATTTACGCGAAAGAACGTCGAGGTAAACAACGTAAATCGAATAAAATAACGCGCAAAGTATTGTTAAACTATCGCCCACATTAAAATTGTTGCCGAGCGAATTCAGGAACCCCGTTATTCCGCTTCCGCCGCTTGAAAGAAACAAAATGCCTACAAACACTAAAACCGCGCCAATTATTGTTCCTTTTGCGGGCGGCCTTTTTTCAATCATCGTTTGAAGGAACGGGATCATTACCACGGAAGAGCCTGTAATAAAAGCGGATTTGGTAGCGAGAGTAAATTTTAACCCTACCGTTTGCGACGCAAAGGCAACGAATAGCAGAAAGCTCAATAAAATCGGGGGGAAAACCCTCTTGTCGAAATTTGCAAAAATTTTTTTGCCTTTCCACGCAATAAGCAGCAATGCGGCAATGGAGAATCTAAAAGCAATGAAAAGCATCGAAGAAATATCAGTAATCGCGTCCTTAATTAAAACAAACGTAGCGCTCCAGAACAGCGTCACTAATAATAAATTTAATTCCCCCTTAAATTTCCCAACAGAAATCCTGTAATTAAACGCCAACATTATTTTTGAATGTATCCGAAATTTTTAAGCAAGTTTGGATTCGAGCGCCAATCTTTTTTTACTTTAACTCTTAGCTCAAGGTAAACCGGCCGTTGTAAAAAGCGTTCAATTTCCTCGCGCGCCTTTAGCCCTAATTTCTTAATAGCATCGCCGTTTTTACCAATAATAATAGGCTTTTGCGAATCCCTTTCAACTACTATCGAAGCCGAAATAAAATCCTTACCTTTAGAACGCTCCTTAAAATCTTCTATCGCCACTTCCACGCTGTAAGGCACTTCATCCTTAAATTGCTCGAAAATTTTTTCCCTAATAATTTCGGACACAAAAAACCTTTCGGGCTCGTCGGAAAGTTGATCGTCGGGATAATACTTGGGATGTTCAGGCAAATGCTCTTTTATTAACTCCAACAACTTGTCAACATTGTAAGCGCCAATCGCAGAAATAGGAATGATTTCGCTAAATAATTTTTTTTCTTCAAGAACTTCTATTAATCTTTTTACTTGAGCCTCGTTAGCAAGGTCTATTTTATTGATGACGGCAATTTTGGGTCCTTTGAACTTATTCAATAATTTCAACGCATTCTCATCATTGAAAGTTAACTCCCCCAACGGGTCCGAATGGATGTCCAATAATAGCAGCAAAATATCGGCGTCGTTAACGGATTGGTAAATAAATTCAAGCATTTTCTCCTGTAGCAAATACGCGGGATTTAAAATGCCCGGCGTATCAAGAAAAATTATTTGAAAGTTTTCCTCATTAAAAATTCCTAACACTCTCTTTCTGGTAGTCTGCGGCTTCGGCGTGATAATGGAAAGCTTTTCGCCTAATATTGAATTCATTAAAGTAGATTTACCGACGTTTGGACGTCCGATTATTGTAACGTAACCTGCTTTTGTATTTTCCATGCAAATTTCCTTAAATGATTTTTCCAAATATACTAATGAATTTTAAATTTAAGCCGACAAAACGACGCATTCGGAGCGGCGAATCACTTAGAAGTCACGCCGGGTTTTTTGCTTTTGTTTTTCTAACATTTTCAATGGCGTCCTTCAAAACGCCAAGAGCGCGTTGACTCAATAAATCGATTTTCACCAGTCCCAAATCCTCTACTGAATACATGTCCGGCTGAGTTACGATTAGCCCAAGCCCTTTATTTTTAGCGTATTCCAAGGCGAGGTAATCGGTAATGGGAGTTCGCGTAATTACAATTCCGCTCGGATGAATGCTCGGGTGGCGGGGGAACCCGCTTAGCCGGGACGCAATATTTACAATGCTTCTCCAAGGCTCATGCGTTAAATTAAGCGAGCGGGCTTCCGGAAATTTTTTGCTTAACTCCGGCAAGTTACGCGCGCTCGTCCAGGGAATAAATCTACTTATTTTGGAAATTTCAGAATTCGATATCCCAAATACCTTAGCCGTTTCTCTGAAAGCCGAGCGAGCGCGGAAAGTTGTCATCGTCGAAATCATGGCAACTTTGTCGTAACCGTATTTTTCAAAAACGTAACGAACTATTTCGTCTCTGTCCTTCCAAGAAAAATCCACGTCCACGTCCGGCGGGGAAAGCCGTCCCCTGTTTAAAAATCGCTCGAAGTAAAGATTGTGTTTCAACGGGTCGACTTGAGTAAGCCCCAGACAGTATGCCACAAGGCTATTGGCGGCGGAACCCCTTCCGATTGTAAGCATGTTACGGCGCTTTGCCGTATTTACAATATCCCACACAATTAAAAAATAATCGCTAAAACCAAGTTCGTCTATTACTTCTAATTCGTACTGCAATCTTTTAACGGCTAACTCCGTAATCGGTTGGTAGCGTTCTTCCAATCCTCTGAAAGCAATTTTCCAAAGGTAAGAAAAAGGCGTTTCGCCCGCAGGCAGAGGGTAGTAAGGAAATTTGTATTTCCCCAGCTTCAAATCCACATTGCTTTCGCGCGCAATGAACTCGGCGTTCCACAAAGCTTCTGGCAGAGCTTTCCATTTTTCGGCAATCTCGCGCGGACCTTGCAAATAATATTCCTCGTCAACTACTTGTTCGTTCGTTAAATTTTCCAGAGTTGAATTTAACTTAATGGCGGTAACTACTTTGTGCAATTGAAAATCCTCGGGGGTTAAAAAATACGCCGGCTGGGAAGCCACTATTTTCAAATTGTTTCTTCTCGCAAAGTTGTACAACTCTCTTGTCCTGCGCTTTTGTAATTGAGTTGCAATAAGCTCAACAAACAAAGG
>JALWSN010000361.1:3902-4675 GCA_027080245.1 Ignavibacteriales bacterium
GTTTTTTCAAAGCGGCAGTAAGTTTAAAGTCGTTTTCCAATTTCCGCGACGTAATTATTTTACACAGCTCGGAGTAACCGTCGTTGTTTTTGGCAATTACCAGAGCGTAATTTTCCGGCGCTTCCGGTTCGTCTATTGCCGCGCCCAGCACGGGCTTAATACCCGCCGTTTCGGCTTTCTTAGCGAATTGAATTAAGCCGTACATTCCGTTATCGTCCGTAAGAGCTGCGTACGAACTGCCGCGCTTCCGGGCAAATTCAATTATCTCTTCAATTCTGATTACGCCCTTTAATATTGAATAATTCGAATGCACATTCAACGAAAACATTTCATCTCTCCGCTCAAAATGCTGTAAATAAAGGCTTTTCGCAACATTGTGCCAAATTTCCCCTGTTATTATTGAACTTTACCAATCGCTCGCTCCTCCGCCAAATTTGATTGCAGAATACCCGTATTTACGGCGTATTTCCGTAACTGCCTTTAACAGCCTGCGTCTTGCGTTAAGTCCGTTGGAAAATATTTCGCCCTGCTCGAACGCTTCGCAAAAACCGGAAAGCCGCGCGCCTATTAGCCTAACGCTTACGCGCCTCGTGAACGCCTTTGTTAACAGGCTTAAGGCGGCATCGTAAATTAGCTTATCGTCGTCAGTAGGCGCTATTTTCTTTGCACGCGTAAAAGTTACAAAATCGGAATATCTCAATTTCACAGAAACGTTTTCCGCAAACAAACCTTTGTCTCTTAAGGACTGCGAGATTTTAGCCACAAGTTCAAAC
>JALWSN010000362.1 GCA_027080245.1 Ignavibacteriales bacterium
TCGTAAGCAAAAAAGGGATTAATTAAACGGGAATGAAATAAGCCTTGAAAATAATAGTCGAAACCAAGCTGATAGTAATCTTTGCCAATGTTTTCGGGGTCGATGTGAAACACATAAGCAATAGTTGAGTAAAACCTGAGATTGTTAATTTTGTAATATGGAGTAACCTCAATAAATTCACGGCTGTAAACGATGGGATTGCGGGAATCCCTCCATTTATTAAGGGCGATGTCAAAGTGTCCGTCCACAAAATGCGCGCTAATGTGGCTGAATCTAATTCGCGCTCCGAAGGCTTTATCGCCTTGAATTTTTTTAAAGTAACTGAAATTCACGCCGAACAAATAATCGACTGCGTCGACGGGAAAATGAAAATTTTTCTCTCTTCTTAATCGGGTGAAAGTAAAAAAATCCGCGCCAAAAGCGTAAGCCACATTCCCCTTTTTAATTCGGACAATATCTAACGAGTTCCCAATGTTTAACCCGAGGTTGTCGTTAAAATGGAAATTAAAACCAATTCGGGGCTCAATAATATTAGCGGCAAAAGGCTGCGTTAACAATTTGCCGGGGAAATAGGTGATTTTGTTTTGAGCAAAAATGCCTCCGGTAAACAGTAGAAATATTATTGCAATTTTTTTCATTTAGTAAATTCCTTTAATAATCATTTCGTAAATTTGCGTCCTTTCCAGCGCACTTCCTTACCGAATATTGCAATGAAAGGAATTAGAAGAACGTAAATTGTAAAGTAAATTTCAAAGAAAAGAAAATCTTTGAATTTCATTGTAAGCTTCAAACCCTTGTGGGTAAAGGCTAAAAAGAAATAATCCACCGCAAGCTTAAAGAAAATAAGGGTTAAAACGTTTGCGGAAAAAAAGAAGGGTGAAAGTAAAATTAAAAGATGATTTACCCAACCAATTCCGGTTAACAAAAAACCTTCGAACCTTGCTTCCAAGCCGCCAATGCCCCAGCGTTTTTTTTGGCTGTAGATTTCCTTAAGCGAGCCGCAAGGCTTGGAAGTTACAAGCGCCTCGGCGTCGAAGGGAAAGATTATTTTGTATTTTTTTAGATTTGCAAACGCCATTAGTAAATTCAAATCTTCCGTAACGCTGAAGGGTAAGGATTCGTAACCGCCGATCTCTTTGTAAACTGATTTTCGGTAGGACATGTTGTTACCGATGCAGCTCAAAGGTTTGTTTAAATTCATTGTGCCTGCTGCTACCGAAAGCAAGTAAATAAAATCTATTGATTGAATTGCCTGAAATGTCGAATTTGCAAATTGATTTGTGTAACCGCAGACCATAGCCACGTTGCTGTCGTAATAAGAAGCGTGTGTTAACGCCCATGTCGGAGAAACTACGCAATCGGAATCGGTGGTTAAAATGATTTCTCCCTTTGCAATCTCAATTGCGTTGGAAATTGCCCTTGCCTTTCCTTTAACTTCACCGAAATCCTTTGAGGGTTTAATTAGTTTAAATTTTGATTTTCCCTTAATAAAATCTTTTGCAATTTCAAAAGTGCGGTCTTCAGAGTAGTCGTCCACAATTATTATTTCAATTTTCTCTTGCTGGTAAATTAAATTGTCGAGGGAACGCAGGCACTCTAAAATATTGTCTTCTTCGTTACGAGCGGCAACAACCACCGTAATATCGGGCAAATCGGCGTCGCCAATTTTACGAAACTTCTTTTTTATTCCGATAATAAAAAGGAAAGTTTGAAAAAAGTAAACTGAGACTGCAATTAAAAAAATTATTTCAAACATTCCGCCGGCGCTCCGAATTCCAATTCTTTTTCTTTGGCAATATTAAATAAGAGTTCAATTTCTTCGGACAATATCGATTTGTTTTTTTTGTTGTCGTGCATTACTACAATAGAATCAGCTTTTAAAAAATTTATGAGAGCAAATTTAACAATATTTAAGTCATTTTTATAATCGAAAGTTAATAGGTTCCACATCACGTTTTTCATTTTAAGTTCGGTTAAGGTTCGTTTTAGAGTAAGGGAAAAGCGACCTTTAGGCGGGCGGAAGTATTCGGGTTGAATGCCTATGGCGCTTTCAATTGCTACGTTTGCCTTTTGAATTTCGTTTCGCACAAAGGATTGCGGTTTGCCCAATAACACAGAATGATTAAAAGAATGATTTCCAATTAAATGTCCCTCGGAAAAAATTTCCCGGGTAAGTTCCGGATATTTAAATACGTTGTTTCCGACGCAAAAGAAAAGGGATTTAATTTTCAGGTCGGAAATTTTTTTTAATATTATTTCGGTTGTTTCCGGATTGGGTCCGTCGTCGAACGTAAGCAGGATTTTACCGTTTATCGTTCGCCAAAAAAAATCGGGGAAAAGTTTCGTCCCAATAAATTCGGGATTGTAAAACAACCTCACCTTTTTAATCTCCTTTTTTTCCATTCGAAGTTCCCGAAGGCTCCGCCTATTGCGGAAACAAGAATGTAGGGAATGTGTAATAATTCCGCTATTAAAAAGGACTTAAATTTGTAATTGCCGAAAATAGTTTGCGCTCCTTTTTTTAGCGTTAAGTAATCGAGCAAAATTTTTAATACAAACAAAACTAAACTGTCAATTAGCAGGTGGGCGCTAAAGAATAATCCAAATAGTAATAGCAATGGTATGCTTAGATAAAATAAAAATATTAATGCAAGTTTAACGATTAAAAATTTGTCGTTGTAGAACAACGATTTACTTGCCCACCTTTTTCTTTGATTAAAAAATTCTTTTGGGGTTTCGTTTGGAGCTGTTATTACTATTGATTCTGGTGATGGGTTGAATTTAACCTTGTAATTAGTGGTCGAATGAATTTTTTGCAACAGCAATTCATCATCGCCAGAAGCTAAAGCTTCGTTTCCAGCGTAGCCGTTAACAGCGGTAAAAGCTTTCTTTCTGAAGGCAATGTTGGCGGCGCTGCAAGTGGTGGGTTTGCCTGCGCCAATTAAGCCTGCGGCCGCAGTAATGAGTCCGGCAAATTCAATTTGTTGCAAGTTGCCAAATAATGTTCCGTCGGAACGGAAGAGAACGCTACCCGCCACGAAACCGGTATTATCGTCGAATAATGGAATTGATTTTGTTAACCAATTTTGAGGCGGCAGGCAATCGGCGTCCGTAATAAAAATTATTTCGCCCGTAGAATGTTGAATTCCCAATTCTATTGAATACTTTTTCCCTTCGCGGTCTTTTCCTTCTACCTTAGGAATTATTTTAAAACGCTCGTCCAGATTTTTCTCTTTTAACCATTGAAGGGAACCGTCGGTTGAATAATCGTCTATCAGGATGAACTCAACTTTGTATTTAGGATAATTTAACTTTGTCAGGCTTTGTATTAGATTTGGTAAGTTTTTCTTTTCGTTTCTAAAGGGAACAATTACGGAAACGATTGGAAAGTCGGAAGCGCTTGAAGTTTGCAGTTTTTGTAAGTTACGCAGCCCCCTGTAAATATTGACTAAAAACCAACCGTAATGCGCGAATAGCAATAAAGACAATATGATTACGAAATCTACCATCGCTTTTCTCTTAAAATAAAAATGTAACCGATTAGAGAAGGAATCAAGAGATTAACCACAAAAATAATAAAAGCCGCATTGAAGCCGACGGAAGCGGGCAAATTAAATTGTTTTACAAAGTAGATTGAAAAAGCTTCCCGCACGCCCAATTCTCCCATGGTTATTAAGGGAAGAAAATTTTTCAAAAGAAGAACAGAGTTGCTGATTATTAAACAATCAAAAAAATTTGCCGTGGGAGACATTGATTTTATGAACAATGCAAACTGCGTTGAATAAGTTAAGTAAAGAAATAGCGAAAGCAAAAACAATTTAGTTATTTGCCGCGGGTTGAGGAAATTAATTTTAGCGATAAAATATTCCATTCTTTCTAAGAATTTGACGTTGCTTATTTTTTTTACCAAAGCGCTTTTTGAGTTTTTTATTAAAAAGTAAGCGACGAAAAATAAAAGAAATAGAATGAAAGGAAAGATAAGCAGCAGAGCAAAAAGAATGGTGGAAGAAATTATTTCCTTCTTGAAAAGGAAAAAAAATAAAAAGATTCCGCCCAACAGCAGTTGAGGCGGAATTAAAAACATTTTGTCCGTGAATGTTCCAATCATTACGTCTTTAAGCTTAAAGTCGGGTAAAGGAATTTTCCGAATAAAATATTCGCCAGCGCGAAGCGGGGTTATTAAACCGCCCGCAAAACCGTGGAACAGTGAGGAAGCAATTTTTGATTTGGGAGCTTTACCCATTAAAGAATTAACCAATAATTCCCAGCGTTTGAATAGTAGCAGTAAATCAAAAGGCAAAAGCAAAATGCCCAGTATTAGAAAGGAAAAATCGCTTTTGATGAACGTTTGTTCAATGGTTTTAAGTTTTACGTAATACAGCAGGTAGGCGACAAACGCAAGCGTAAAAATTATTTTAAAAACGAGAAAAAGCTTTTCTCGCTTATTTTCAAAAATTTCTTTAATGCTTTTCATAGGTAGTCAATTAAAAAGCCGATTGAAAATAAATGAATTGTTTCGTCGAAATATTCATTAAAGAAATTCTTTCCTGCGTAGTAAGCCAAATAAAAATTCACTCCTTTGCCAAACCAATTCCCGATTTTTATTCCAAGCATAAAATTTTTATTAAGATAGTAATATGGAATGCCTTTCAGTGAAG
>JALWSN010000363.1 GCA_027080245.1 Ignavibacteriales bacterium
TTCCTTCACCAGCATCGCTATTGTTGTAGGATTGGCGCTTGTGCTAATCACCAAATTTTACCTCTTCGACCCAATCATCGCTTTGATTGTCGCCCTAAATATTATTGTTACCGGAATTAAATTAGTGCGCGAATCAATCGGCGGACTAATGAACGAAACGGACAAAAAATTGCTGAATCAAATAGTTGATTTGCTTAACAAAATCAGAAAGCCTTACTGGATTGACCTCCACCACCTGCGGTTCTGGACTTCAGCCGAACGCGTTTACATCGACTTCCACCTCTCAGTTCCCCACTACCTCTCTATCAGAGATTCCCACCTCGAAGAAGATTTTATTCGCGAAAATCTCGAAAAAGAAATTCCCAATTCCGACGTCCGGATCCATTTCGACTACTGCGACGAAATCCTTTGCGAATATTGCGATTACAAAGATTGCAAAGTAAGACTAAAAGAAAAAAATAAAGATTTGGACTGGACTGTTAAAAAAGCCATTGGCGGACCAGTTAACAAATAATTTCGGATTTGATTTCAATTGAATTTTAAAGGCGTTAAACATCTCTAATATTTCCTGCCGCCTCTTCCCCGTTAAAATCTTTAACTTTCTTGAAAGGATCTTTTATTTTTTGAACGCCCCTCTTAACTTTGAACCCGCTTAGTTTTTCAATCATTACAAAAAATTCGTTCATTTTTTTGTAGTACTTCTCGTCGGGATTTAACACCCACGTCGGTTCGTTCGCTTCCTGAATTGTCCGGAATTTCTTAATCATTTCTCTGAAGCTCCGTTAGAAAAAGAACGTCAATTTTGTCCTTTTCCCCGTTAGTTTTTTCCTTCATTTTCAAAAGAGATTTTGCCGAAGCAAATTTAACAACTACGCCATTTACTTCCTTCTCAACAATTTCAATATTTTCGTAATTGAAGCTTTCCCCAATGTTCGAAATTACGTCCAAATAAAAATTGTCTTTTGAACCATACCTAATTACTGAATATTTTTGCAATTCTTCGAAGGAAATTTCGTTGATTTCCGGGTCGTTGTAAATGCTCATCAAAGCCTTTTGAAAATTTAGAACATTTGGCTCGTTCATTTTTAACACAATGTCAACGTCCTCTGTGGCGCGCAGGAAACCGTGCAAAATAATAGCATACCCGCCAATAACCACGTACTCTACTTTGTAAGCGTTTAGGGCGTCAAATATTTTCAGCGCTTTTTCAAGCATATTTTAATTCATTATTATTTCTACAAAAGTACTTTCACGGGGTTTATTATTCAAATAAAATTGAAATAGTTCGTAAAACTTTGAGTAAAAGTTTGAATTTGCAATTTTTTCCACTTTGCCTACTAACCCGCGCAACAATTATTCAATCTCATTAAAAATCATTTGCCCAAACTTTAGTAAACCAAAGAATTGCAAAGTTAAAATTTTTGCTCCGAACCGCCCTTTACAATAAATAATAGGCGAGCGTAATTTCCGGAAAACGCAGGCGTTTTAACTCCTATTTAATTTCCGTCACAATAAAAGCGTCGCCGAATTCCTTCGTCTTCCACAAAGCGTTCCGAACTTTCTCCGCCTCCTGCCGCGTGCGGAAAAATGGCAGCCTCACAACAAAAAGTTTAACCTTTGGATTAAAAGATATTTCCATTGGAAAAGTAATTTTGTTCTCATTCAATTTAACGAACCTTTCCGCTCTTGCCTTGGTGGTAAAAGCTCCCACTTGAACGAAATACCTGACGTTCTCTCTGAGCATTACTTTATTTAAATTCGCCGTATCGGGCTTAAGCGTAATCAGGCTCGTAGCTATTGAATCCGTCTTTAAGTTACTTCGATTAGCGGAATCGGCGTTTACGCTTACGTCGTCGAAAACGTAAACTTTCTTCTCCGCATTGCCGGCGTTTTTCTTTTGAACATCATTAGTGGTAGCGCAAGAGTAAACAAAAAATAGCGCTATTGAAATGGTTAAAAACTTCTTCATTGCAATGCCCTTTGAAAAGAAAGGGGCGCAAACCTGCGCCCCCGATTATTAAAATACCAAATGGTCAAATGCGTGTGGGTCAATGTTTGGCAAGCCTAATTTATTTAGTTTTAGCTTTTTAGTCAAAATCAAGCTGCCCGGAATTCTTGAAACGTCAATCATCGGCAACGAAGCGCCTAACTTGCTGTTAATTACTTTAATGAACTGATTTGCTACAATTCCGTAACCTTGGCTTGTAGGATGAACGCCGTCCAACCCGAACAAACCGCCGGTAACGTAAGCGGTCGTGAAAGTTATTCCGTTTGCTTGAATGCCGTTCTTAGCCACGTCGTTAAAGAAAGCGTTTACGTCAACCAAATAGAAATTGTGCTGAGCGGCTAACGAAGCAATAGTGGCGTTGTAAGCGGCGATTGTTGTAGTAACGGTGTTTATTTCGTCCGGGTCAAGAATAAACGCATCAGGGTAAGGATTCTTGGGATCCAAACCAAACGCTTTGGTGGTGTCCACTCCCAACAATGCCGGGTCAACGCCCGGAGCGTAATCCCTGTAAAACGCGCCTGTTGGCTGACCGATTAAATTCGCGTACTTAATGCCGGCTAATGTCAGCAACACTTTGCCCGTAGCCAAAGCCGTAGTGTCGGCTAACGAAGTTAAATCCGCCGGACCCTTTTGCCCGTTCTTCTGATAAAACAATCCGAAAGCCAAACCCGCTTTTATCGCAGGCGCTAATTTAGCCGCTACAATAGGACCAATGGTTGTGAAATAAGGAATAGCCGCAACGTCGGGAATGTTTGCCACCAAAACTTTAGCCTTTGTCATGGCTAATGTGTCCAGCATTACCTTGTAAAGATACCCGAACGTTGTTGGATCCGTGTACGGAACCGTGCCGCCTCGGGAAGCGTAGCCAAGAATATCGTTGTTGCCAATCCAAACTGTCATTAAAGTTGGCTTCAAAGCTACCGCTTGTTCTACGGCTGTACCAAGTCCGCGTAAAATTAAATCGAAGAAAGCATTGCCAGTTAAAGAAGTTGCTTTGCTTTTCGATTTAACCATTTCGGCTAAAATTGCGCCTGGTACGCCCAGGTTGTTGTAAGGTGCCGCGTAATTCAAATTGAGCGGTTGCCCCTGGCTCTTGTTGTAAGAAATGTCCACGCCCGTAGCCGATACGGATTTTACTTCCATTCTTCCGTCGCTACCAATGCCCGGGTCGGAAACCAGCGGCTGCTCGTATTTTGCACCAACTAATTGCGCAATTTGATTTCCAAAAGAATAAACCTGCGCGCTCTGATACAAAGCTCCGTTTTGGTAACCTGCTGTTAAACTGTTGCCAATAGAAACAAAGCTCGTAAAATCGGCATTGCCCGTATCCGGCGCTTTTGGCGGCGTTAAGTCCGTTCTGTCCTCGCAGCCAACAAAAAGCATCGATACGGAAAGTAATAATATGCTGAGAATTTTTATTGTTGTTTTCATATTCTTCTATTTCCTCCCGTTAAAAATTGTACGAAAAATTTACGCCAAATAAATGTGCAAAGGCGTTGTAAACGCCGTTAAATTTGCTGTTCCCTTGCGTGTATTCAATTAGGGAATTGGTGATTTTCCTTTCATTAAATCTGATGAACATGTAAGCCACGTCAAGCGAAACGCTTTTGGTTAAATTAAATCCAAAACCAACGTTGAACCCAATCCTGTCCGCATCGGGTAAAGTAGGGTCAACATATTCATCTTTAACGGGATTTTTGTCGTAATAAAGTCCGCCGCGTAATTTTAAATTGTCGAACAATTGATATTCCGCCCCCGCTCTTGCAATAAATGAATTTTGGTAATTCCTCGGCGCGGATAAATCCGGATAGGCGGGATTTTTGAAATCGACCGCTAATTTATCATAGCTCGACCACCCAACGTACTGAAAATCAGCCGTTACGGCAACTTTTTTATTGGGCGTGAACGCTACGCCGAACGTAATATTTTGCGGCGTTGTAATGCTCGAAGAAATATCGCCGTTAGGTAACTGAGCAGCTAATTGGCTCGGCCCGGTTGTTTTTGCCGTGCCGGTAAAATCAAATTTCTCTTCGCTCCTGTAACTAATTCCTAAGGAAAATGCCTTGCTTGGCTTGAAAAGCAATCCGGCTGTAAAGCCAAAAGCATTTCCATCTCCATTAAGCGAAACGAACGCGTCCCCTTTGAATGGCGTTAACGGAATGTAACGCTCGATTGTTACTTTACCGGTTGCGTAAACCACTCCGGCGGAAACCGAAAAACTTTCGGACAACTTGTAAGCCAAAGCGGCAGTGAAGAAAAACGTTTCCAAATTTGTGTTGTAAGCAACGTATTTGCCTACCCAATCCTTGTCCCATTTTGTCCCCAATCCATATTGATTATTGACGCTTGCGCCAAAAAACAATTTGCTTGAAATTTGTTGGGTAAAGTAAAAGTTAATTGGCGTAAAAGTCTGATGTTGTAACTTGTATTCGGTAATTGCGGGACTCGGACCCCTGAACGAAGCCGAAGGCGAAATTACAGTAACGCCGGCTAAAAATCTTGTGCCTGTCAACTGCGTAATACCGGCAGGATTAAAAAACATCGCCGACGGGTCGTTAGCCAAGCCGGCAAACGCTCCCCCCATTGCCATCGCCCTTGCGCTGTGTTCGTT
>JALWSN010000364.1 GCA_027080245.1 Ignavibacteriales bacterium
ATTTTTATAGTTCGAGTCAATTATTTAAATCATAGTTAAAAACCGGTTAAAGGCGCTGAAATGAACGATTTACATTCTTCAAATAAATCCGCCTCGAGCTTAATTAAATTACTTTTTGCCTCATTCTTTTTCTTTGAGATTTTTATTTTAAGTTTTTCTGTTTACGCAAAAACGATTTTAAAAAGCCCGCCGAGTAAAATAGACACATCCCGGAAGTATTTGTTTTATTTACACGGGAGGATTGTTGAGCTCAAAGGAATTCGTCCTACAAGCAAAAGATATGGCGTTTACGAATATAAAAAAATTCTTGAAACATTCGCCGATAGCGGATTTACGGTTATTAGCGAACCGCGAAGCGCAAACACCGTGCCGTGGCGCTATGCTGATAAGATTGAAAAACAAATTGATTCGCTATTAAATGCCGGGGTAAATCCGGGCAATATTACCGTCGTGGGGGCGTCCAAGGGAGCGGCTATTGCGGTTTTGATTTCAAACTTTCTTAAAAATAAAGATGTAAATTTTGTGGTAATTGCTATTTGCAACCGGCGCATGGCCGATTATTGGGCAAGGAATAATGTTCATCTTTGGGGAAATGTACTCTACATTTACGACAGTTCCGACGTAATAGCTGAAAGCTGCAAAAAATTTTTAGATTCGTTAAAAAGTAAAGGGTTAAAGCATTTCAAGGAAATTGAACTGAACCTTGGATTAGGTCATGGCATTTTGTTCAGACCAATTAAAGAATGGGTTAATCCCACCGTTAGATGGGCGAGGGGAAAGTTTGATTAAACAAAAAGAATTCTATTACCTTTTTAGAAATAAGGAAGTCCAAATATTTATTTTACCTGCCTTAATTACAATGTTAACCGCGTTAGTTTTTGCCTGCAGGATGAATTCAGGCATTTAAAGTACAATTTCAGGCAAATTGAATGTTCGAAAACAGCGTAAAACTACGATATTTCTACTTTGGCACGAATTATGACAGGTAAAAGGGAAACAGAAGGAGAAATGATGAACAAAAAATATTTAACGGTTGTTTTAGCGCTGGCAATTTATTTGCCCTCAATAGCATTTGCTCAATGGACGAACAAATGGTCGTCTTCTGAAATAAATTCATCTTACGCTTCGGGCTGGGTTGCTTTCCAAAAAAGCGGGGGTAAGTGGATTAATAAGTTTTACACTATCGACGCTTCGAGCATTAAAATAATGGATTCGCAATTTTCAGAGACATCATTGTATGTTTACAATTTTACATCGGCCGAACAAACCGCAGGCAATCAAATTTATTCCGTTGGTGCAGATTTAACAGGCGACGGAATTGTGGAGTTTTACGTCCTTTCATATTACGGCGCTTCGGATAATTACAGGGAGTCATTTAAAATAATCGACATTACCAACGGCAATATTATTTTTGAAAAGAACGACCCGAATTATTACTATTCCTATCCTGTAATTTGGGACATCGACAACGACGGCGTTCTGGATTGTTCTTTTACCCGGTACGATTATCCAAACTTCAATTCCTACTCGTTTCAAGTTTATTCTACGGGAATAGCCACGGGTGTGAATCAATCGCCTGCAAAGAATTTAAACTTTAAATTAGAGCAGAATTTTCCCAATCCGTTTAATCCCTCTACCACAATCTCTTATTCTTTAAACAAACCGGGCAATGTTTCCATCGACGTTTTTGACGCATCGGGAAAGCTTGTAACCCGTTTGTTCTCCGGCTACCAGAGCGTGGGGAACCACAGAATTGTTTGGAACGGGAGAAATTCTTTCGGCTCTAAAACCGCCTCGGGCACGTACTTTTACCAGATTAATTTTAACGGAAACAAATTAACAAAAAAAATGACGCTTTTGAAATAAAGCAAAGGAGAAAAAATGGAGAATTACAAAATATCCCCCAATTTAGCAATCAGCGAAAACGGATTTTTGTTCCTGCCTTCCACGGGAGAATCCTTTACGCTAAATCCGATTGCCATTGAAATTATCGAAGGATTAAAATCAGGCAAATCCCTTACGGAAATTTCTGCAGAGATAATAAAAGAATACGAGGTAGACGAAACCACTCTCGAAAGGGATTTAACAGATTTTATTAGTCAACTTAAAAATTACAATTTACTGGAAGAATTATGAAAATAGCAGTAACAGGATTGAACAACGTAGATAATCCCGGTCCGGGCGTTCCGGTTATTCGCGGAATTAAAGACGCGGGAATTGAAAATCTAAAAATAATCGGCTTACTTTACGACGCCCTTGAACCTGGCGCATACATGCCCGACGTAGCCGACGCTAATTACATGATTCCTTACCCTTCCGGCGGGCTTGATATTTTATTAGAAAGAATTAAATCAATTAACGAAAAGGAAAATATCGACGTGCTCATTCCAACGCTCGACGCCGAACTTTACGCTTTCAGCAAATTAGCGCCGGAGCTGGAGCAAATAGGCATTAAAACTTTCCTGCCGAACATTGAACAGCTTAACATCAGGGCAAAGGACAAATTGTTCAAATTTTGCGAGGAAAATAACATTGCCGCGCCGGAGAATATCCTTGCTAACACTTACCACGATTTGTACAAAATTTCTTCCGAGTTCAATTATCCCGTCGTGGTAAAAGGAATTTTCTACGATGCTTACATCGCCAATAATTTCGACGAAGCGGCTGCGGCGTTCAAAAAACTAAGCGATAAATGGGGTTTCCCCATTATCGTTCAAAGGTTCATTAAAGGAGACGAATACAATGTAACCGCCTTGGGCGACGGTTCGGGAAACGCCGTTGGAGCAGTGCCAATGAAAAAATTGTACATTACGGAAAAAGGAAAAGGCTGGGCGGGCGTAACAATCGACGAGCGGGAAATAATTGACATTTCAAAAAAAGTTATCGGCAAGCTGGAATGGAAGGGCGGCGCGGAATTCGAATTCATTAAGGAAGCGGAGACCAATAAGTTTTACCTTCTGGAAATAAATCCGCGCTTTCCGGCGTGGGTCTACCTTGCCGTTGGAGCGGGGCAAAACCTGCCCTACGCTAACGTCCTTTTGGCGCTCGGGCGTAAGATTGAACCATTTAAAAATTACGAAATCGGTAAAATTTTCATTCGTTATTCCTGGGATTTGATTACCGACATAAAACAATTCGAAAAATTAACCGTTAAAGGAGAAATTTCACATGAATAAAAAACCATACGAGAGACCAGTAATAATCAAACAATATTCCGGTTTGATGAATAAATTCGGCACGGCGCCGGTTCAGCCGCCAATTACGGAAATAGACGGCGTTAGCGTCGAAAAATTGACGAGCGAATATGGTTCGCCTTTGTTTGTTTTTTCCGAAAGGAAAATTAGGGAAACATTCAGAAAGATTAACAGAATTTTTAAAACAAGGTACCCTAAAGTGCAATTTGCGTGGTCCTACAAAACAAATTATTTAAGCGCAATTTGCAAAATATTTCATCAGGAAGGTTCGTGGGCGGAAGTTGTTTCCGAGTTCGAATACAAGCGCGCAAAGAAACTTGGCATTGCAGGTAAAAACATTATTTTCAACGGACCGGACAAAAACGAGGAGGCATTGGCGGAAGCGGTAAAAGACGGCGCCAAGATTCACATCGACCATTTCGACGAGCTTTACACATTGCTTGAAGTTACCGAAAAATTGGACAAGACGGCTAACGTTGCAATTCGTGTAAACATGGACGTAGGGATTTACCCGCGTTGGGATCGCTTTGGCTTTAATTACGAAAACGGCGAAGCCGCCCAGGCGCTGAAAAGAATTGTTCTTTCCGACAGGTTGAACTTGATTGGGCTTCACACTCACATCGGCACTTACATCATGACGGCCGAGCCTTACAGAGTAGCCGCTTCGAAACTTGTGGAGCTTTACAAAATGCTAAGCGAGCAGTACGGAATTAACTTGGACTACATCGACATGGGCGGCGGGTTGCCATCGAAAAACACGCTTAAAGGGCAGTACCTCGACGCCGAACAGATTCTCCCTTCTTACGAGCAGTACGCCGACGCAATTACCTCCGAGCTGTTAAAGCTTACATTGCCTCTGGAGGAAATGCCCACGCTAATTCTTGAAAGCGGGCGCGCGCTCATTGACGACGCGGGTTACTTAATCGGCACGGTAATCGGGCTAAAGCGTTTAACTACGGGCAAGCGCGCAGTTATTATTGACGCGGGCGTGAATTATTTGTTCACAAGTTATTGGTTCAAACACAAAATTGTTCCAGCTCAGCAAAGCGGAACTTTTACTGAAAACAGCGCTGTTTACGGTCCCTTGTGCATGAACATCGATTGCTTGAGAGAAGATATTGTTCTGCCTACTTTAAAGAAAGGAGACAAAGTTGTAATATTGAACGTCGGCGCTTACAGTGTTACTCAGTGGATGCAGTTCATTACTTTACGTCCTAACGTTGTAATGATTTTTGAGGACGGTGAGACGGAAATAATCCGGGAAGCGGAAACCATTGAATACATCGCTGCGCCGGAGAGATTGCCCGAAAGATTGAAGTAACGCCGCGCAGGCGAAATTAAATTTGAATCGGGGGAGCGAAAAAGTTCGCTCCCCAAGTATTCAAGCTATTGTTGAAAAATTTTCGTAAACAAAATACGAGACA
>JALWSN010000365.1 GCA_027080245.1 Ignavibacteriales bacterium
CTCAATTTTTACAGGCGTTGAAAAAAGTAACCCTTAAAGAAGTTCAAGCCGCGGCAAGAAAATACTTGCACGTTGAAAATCCCGTTTTAATAATCGTTAGATGAGAGGAAAACAAATGAGAAAGATATTATTCCTGTTAATAATTTTAGTCGCAACGGTATTGGCTCAGCCTAATGGCGCGCCAACAATTCAACACGAGTTAAAAGTTAAATTAAATCCCAACAGTTCCGAAATATTTGTTACCGACAAAGTTACAGCGCCGAAAAGCGAGTTGGACAAAAAATTAATTTTTTCGCTTAATTCAAACTTAAAAATAGTTGAAGCTCAAAACGCGGAAGTCAAGAAAATAAAAAAAGCAACCGCGCAAGACCTCGGCATGGACAGAGAAAACACAACGGAAGAGTTCAACAAACTCAGCGTTTTTTTGTACTCCGTAAAAATCAAAAAGGGCGACAGTTTTGTTTTAACCTACAGAGGAAAAATCAAATCTCCAATAAAACAAAGCGCGGAAAATTACCAACGCGGATTCAGTCAATCGCCCGGGATTATTGCTTCCAAAGGCGTTTTTCTAAGCGGCTCGACCTACTGGGTCCCAACAATCGGGGAAGACTTCTTCGCATTTAAATTAACCGTTACGCTTCCGAACGGCTGGAAGGCCGTAAGCCAAGGTAAACGGACTTTGTCAGAAACAAACGGCGGCAAACACATTGACGAATGGGAAGAAAGTTCGCCGCAGGAAGAAGTTTTTTTAATCGCCGCAAAATTTTTCGAGTACAAATCCGCTGCAGGCAAAGTTAACGTTTACGCTTTTCTGCGCGAAAAGGACGACGCTCTGGCAAATCGCTATCTGGAAGCCACTGCGCAATACTTGGACATGTACAAACGTTTGCTGGGAGATTACCCGTACTCAAAATTTGCGCTTGTCGAAAACTTTTGGGAGACCGGCTACGGCATGCCTTCCTTTACGCTGTTGGGAGAAAAGATTATCAGATTTCCCTTCATCATTGTTTCGTCCTACCCGCACGAGCTTTTGCACAACTATTGGGGCAACAGCGTTTACGTTGATTTTACGGGCGGCAACTGGTGCGAGGGCATTACGGCTTACATGGCGGATTGCCTTCTTAAAGAGCAGCGCGGGCAAGGCGACGAGTACCGGAAGGGCGCTTTACAGCGGTTCACCGATTACGTAAACGAAAAGAATGATTTTCCGTTAAACCAATTTCACTCCCGTTACGACCAAGCAAGCGAGGCAATTGGTTACGGTAAATCCTTAATGATGTGGCACATGCTGCGCAGAATGGTGGGCGACAAAAATTTTGTGGCGAGCTTCAGATTGTTCTACAGGAACAACAAATTCAGGCGCGCGTCTTTTGACGACATCAGAAAAGCTTTTGAAAAAACAACGGGTAAAAAATTAAAATGGTTTTTTGACCAATGGGTTAACAGAACCGGCGCGCCAAAAATTGCGATTGGAAAAACAGAAGTTAAAAATTCCCTGCGCGGTTACACGCTTAAGTTGGAACTACTACAAAAACAAAAGGCGAACGCTTTTAAAATTTTTGTGCCCGTTTACATTCAAACAGAAAAGGGGCTTGTAAGCAAGGAGCTTGAGATGAGCTCCAAAAAACAACAATACGAAATTAGTCTGCCCTCGAAACCATTGAAATTATTGGTTGACCCTGAGTTCGACGTCTTCAGACGCTTATCCGACGCGGAGATTGCGCCCTCGCTTTCAAAAGCTTACGGAATTAAAAACGGAACGTTTGTTCTCCCGGCAAAATCTTCGCCCAATTACAAGTATTACAAAACATTTGTGGACAAGTGGATTAAAACGCACAGAAAAGAAAAGTTCATTACCATCGGACAAAAAGATTTTAATCTTACAAAAGCAGCCGGCACAGTGTGGATTTTAGGGCTTAAAAACAAAGGGCTTGCGGAGGTCAACAAAGGTTTAGCCCCTTATTCATCGGGCGTTGAGAAGGATTCGGTTAATTTAGACGGTGCGAAATTACCATTGAAGAATAACAGTTTTGTTTTTACTATTAAAAACAAAAAAAGAAAAGGCGGTATTATTACGTTTTTAACAATAGGCAATCCTAAGGCTGTAGACGGTTTGGTTACCAAGCTGCCACATTACGGCAAATACAGTTACCTTGCTTTCGAAGGCGAGGAACCGACAAACATTGCGAAGGGACAGTGGGAAGTAAAAACCTCCCCGATGTTAAGAAATTTTGCAGGCGTTAAAACTCCAATAAAATTACCGCCCCGCAAGGCATTGGTCTCTCTTCGTCCGGTATTTTCGGGGCGAAAGATGATGGCGCACATTAAATTTTTAGCCTCAGACGAACTAAAGGGGCGGGGGCTCGGAACGCCTGAATTAGACAAAGCCGCAAATTACATTGCCTCAAAATTTAAGGAGTACGGACTGGCGCCGGGGGGTAAGGATAATTCTTACTTTGAGGAATGGACGAGCGGCGTAAAAGGGAAAGCCGGCAAAATAAAATTTAAAAACGTAATTGGAATCATTCCCGGCAACGACACAAAATTAAAAGAGGAGTGCGTTGTAGTCTCCGCGCATTACGATCATCTGGGGCTTGGCTGGCCCGACGTTCACAAAGGCGACGAAGGGAAAATTCATCACGGGGCGGACGACAACGCAAGCGGAGTCGCGGTAATGTTAGAATTAGCGCGCGTTTTTGCACGCTCTTTCAAGCCCTCGCGTTCGATTCTTTTCGTTGCTTTTACAGGCGAAGAGGAGGGTTTGCTCGGCTCTAATTATTTTGTTAATCATTACGAAAAATTTCCCGCGGACAAAGTTTTTGCCGATTTGAATTTGGACACGGTCGGACGGTTGTTTGGCAAGCCGCTGTTAATACTTGACGCCTCGTCCGCCAAAGAGTGGCGTTACATTTTTATCGGAGCAACGTACGTTACGGGAATTAAAACCAAGGTAGTCAGCAAACCTCTTGATTCAAGCGACCAGATTTCGTTCATTCAAAAAGGAATTCCGGCGGTTCAGTTGTTTTCCGGCGCTAACGAAGATTACCACAGACCTACGGACACTTACGACAAAATTGACGAAACAGGCTTGACGCAAACAGCGTCGATTGTAAAAGAAGCTCTTGAATATTTAACCGAAAGAAAAGAGCCGTTGAGTTTCAAAGGTTCAAAGAAGAATTCAACGCAAGTTTCGAAAACCCCAAATTCCAAAAGGGGAAGGCGCGTTAGCACGGGCTCAATTCCCGATTTTTACTACGATGGCGCGGGCGTAAAATTAGGCGGAGTGGTCGAAGGTTCGCCCGCGGAAAAGGCCGGATTAAAGAAAGGCGACATTATTGTTGAGTTCGACGGCAAACCAATTAAAAGCCTCCGGGACTATTCCAATCTACTTAAGAAACACAAACCCGGCGACGAGGTTCAAATTAAAATTTTAAGGAACGGAAAAACAATAACAATAAAATTAAAGCTTGAGGCTCGTTGATTTAATTTTACTTTTGCCTTAAAAAATTAAGGTTGGCAAATGGAGTTAGTAATCGACATTGAAACGGTTGGTAAGGACTTCGAGGAGCTCGACGCTTCCCAACAGGAATTTTTACTGCGCTTTGCCGAAAAGGAAATTAATGAAGAATTGCGGCAACAAAAAATTGAGGACGCAAAACGTTACTTGAGTCTTTACCCATTCACAGCAAAGGTTGTGGTTATTGGCTTTTTAAGAACCGACACCGGAAAAGCGCTGATATTATTTGAGGATGACGAAGGCGCAAATTGGGAGTCGGAAAACGGAGCGGTAAAATATTTGGGATGCTCCGAAGAAGAAATGATTGGCAAATTCTGGGAATACATTTCAAGCGCAAACAAACTTGTTACCTTCAACGGCAATCATTTCGATTTTCCATTTTTAACCATTCGTTCGGCAATGTTAAAAATCAAACCCACAAGAAATCTTTTGAGTAAGTCCTCGAAAAACAAGCTTCACATTGATTTGTTAGAAGAGCTGACACTTTACGGAAAATTAAGAAAGTTCAATCTGGATTTTTACTGCAAAGCCTTTGGGATTGAATCGCCCAAAGAGCACGGCATTACAGGAATGGAAGTTAAAGAGCTTTACAAAGCGCACAAAATTCGAGAAATTGCCACTTACTGTTCAAAAGATGTTAAAGCCACGTACGAGTTGTACAAAATTTGGAAGGAGTATTTGAGTTTTGGGTGAGTTCTGCTTTTTAACTATTTGTTTTTAAAAATATTTAAATTAAAAAAAAAGCAACGCCTAACAGCGTTGCCTTTTTTAATACATTAGGGGAAAATTTAACTTTCCAGACTATTAACATATTTTGTTAAACGCGACTTTCTGCGAGCGGCTGTATTTCTGTGAATAACTCCTTTTGCCGCGCTCTTGTCGATGAAAGCCACCGCCTCTCTCAGAAAACCAAGCGCTTCTTCTTTAGATTTAGATTTCAACACTTTCTTGCTTAGGGTGTTGATTTTAGAGCGAGTCGCTTGATTTCTTAATCTTCTTTTTTCGTTCTGTCTAATTCTCTTTTTTGCCGATTTATGATGCGCCATTTCAACCTTTTATTTTTTTTCAAGACTCAAAATATAATAT
>JALWSN010000366.1 GCA_027080245.1 Ignavibacteriales bacterium
AAAATTCGGACTCACCGAACGGGAGGTTTTCGAAAGGATTGCGATTCCGCCCGCCGAGGAAATTTCAATATTCTTGACCGCGTTGTTGCGCAAAACTATTTTTCCTTTTGTCACAAGTTTCCCCTTTCGCGTAACGTCGTTTGTGTTGTCGAGGGAAAGTTTCTTGATGTTAATCGCGCTGTCGGCAAAGTTAGCCTCGGCGTTAATTAAGTAAGTTAAGTTGTTGGGAAACAGCTTGACTTTTGCGCCGTTTAGTTTTACAAACCCGAAAAATTTTAATTGCGAGGGAACGCCTTTTACTGAAAGGTTTGCGTTTAATTTTCCTTTAACGTCTTCCACTAAAGGAATTAAATTAGAGAAAGGCTCAAGTTCAAAATTTTTTGAAATTAAATTGAAATTAATTTTATTACGACCAGCGGAAAACAGCGGGAATTTTCCGTTAAACTTTAAAATGGGGCGGCGGGCGTCGTTCAATAAATTTAAAAATTTTGCGTCTGCAGATAAAGTTCCGTCTTTTAACCTGAGTAAAGATTGCAAATTTCCGAAATATTTCTCTTCTATCCCAAGACTGTCAATTTTAAGATTAACGCTTGCAAGGGGATTGTTTAATTTGCCGGAGGCGACGCCTTCTATATTAACTTTTGCCTGAATTACCTTGCTCTTGTTTTGGGCGAACAACAACTGCGAGATTAAATCTCCACGTAAATTCGAAACTGAAAAATGCGCTTTAAGCGAGTCGTTTGCAAGCGTTCCTTCCGCGGCGGCAAGCGTATTATTGTGCCTTAATTTAAGGTGTTTAACGGACAACGAATCCTTCGAAACGTCTATTATTATTGTGGAATCGTTTACCCAATCAACGTTTTTATACGAAAGTAAAAAATTGTCAATAGCAATTTTTTGCTTTTTGCCTGTCATTAAAATTGCGCCGTCCAAATCTGTCGTTAGAAAATTATTAAGATTAAAAGAAGAGGTAATCAGAAGCTTACTCTGGTTAAACACAAGATCCGTTGAAATATTTGTGAATTCGTCGCCCACGAAAATTTTGTCTCCTTCGAAAGAAAGCGAGCCGAACAAATCTTTAAATTTCAAGGATTGGTTGTTTCGGGTAAAGTGAAAGTCGCTGCTAAGATTAGAAAAATAAACAATAGAATTTTTCTTTGCGTTCATCAGGTAATCGAGATTAAACTTGCCGTTCAAGTTAAATTCTTCTGACGAGTTTTTAACTTCTCCGTAACCGCTTCCTGCGATGTCGAACTCGTTAGCGTTTAGCAAAATTGCAATTGGCTCAAAGTCCTTTATTTTGTAGTTAAAAGAAAACGCAATTGGCTTAAAGGCAATGGAATCAATGGTTTGGAGCGCAACGTTCGGAGAGTTTACCGCTCCTCCCTTCAAAGGCGAAAGATTAAACTTCCGCCAGAAAAGTCCCGAGATTACATTGCTCTGGTAGGTAAGCAGAGCAATGGCGTTCCGCAGGGAAAATTTGCCGGTTAGGTTAACGTCAATAAAATCGGAGTTTAATTTAATCTGACGTCTGTTTCCCCAATGTTTAAGGGCTAATCTTAAATCGGAATCTTCAAGGTAATGGTTTCTCAACATCGAATTATTAAGGGAGATGTTAAAGTAAGCGTTCATGCTGTCCAGCCGCAAATCTTTCCCCCGGGCTTCGAAGGCAAAGTTTAAATTTGAATTTAATTTCCCGTTGCTCGTAAACTTTGAAAGGTCCAAACTGTCTATTTTGCCCGTTAAATTGTAAGTGGGCGATTGCTCTTTTGTTAAATCCAAGTTGCCTTTAACGTTGAGTTTGCCGTTGTTAATAATTGAGGAAAGGTTCAGAGTAAACTTTTTAGCCGACGCTCGGGCGGTTAAATTTAGCGAATCGAGATGGTAGCCGTAAATATTACTGTTTGTTCCGCCAATCTCAAGGAAAGCGTTTATTTTATTGGGGTTAAAGCTCCTTCCTTTAATTTTTCCGGCAACATTAATTTTTGTTGGGGAGTCAAGCGCGCCGTACAAATCAAGATTCTTTGAATTAAACGAGAAGTTGTAAGAAGGTATTTTTGAATTCAGGTTCAATTTTCCACGTAAACTTAAATTGCCCCGCTCTCTTTCCCCGTAAAACGTTGCGAAGAAATTTGTCGGCTCGCCCTTAAATGAAATGTCAACGTTCTTGAACGAATATTCGTTGAAGTCCGGCAGCTCGAATTCCGGCATTAACCTGCGGGCGTCTCCTTCGTTTAACTTCGACTTTGAAATTTGAACGTTCAAGAAAAGTTTTTCCGGCGTATTTAATTTTTGAACCGAGCCCTTTGCTTTAATTTTAGTGCTTGCCAAAGCAAGGTTAAGCTTTTTAATTTTAACGTCGCCGAAAGTTCCACCCGCCTCTAATTCCACTTTTACTTTGCCTTTCAGGAAATTTGTGGAGGGTAAAAAAGTTGCAAGATCGGCAAAGCCAAACGGGGTAGCTTTTAACTTAAGCTTCACTGGAAAGTTCTTGAAAGCTTTCAGCGCGGGCATATTGAAAATATTCAGGTCGTTCATCTTTGCCGTAAGCTCGATGTTCGAGCTGTCCGTCTTCAAAGTTAAATTGTCGGCTAAAAGCTCTTTGCTGTCCGCGTAAAAGAAACCGCTAAGTTTTTTTAGTTGAAAACGTTTTGTGTTTGAACGCCCGCTAAAATTATTTAAAATCAGGTTGTAACTTGGTTTGTTAAAATTAACAAAAAGCGTTGCGGCAAGGTTAAGATTGGCGATTCTCAAATCGTCCCAATTTATTAAAGAATAAACAGAATCGGATTTTAAGTGTTTGAAATCCCTTAGCCGGAAATTAAAATTTTCAACAAGCAGATTTTCAATATTTAAATTAAAAAGAGCGTGTCCGTTTTCTTCAATAGAATCGGGGGGTAAAGACTGCTTGCCTGCAGTTCGGCTAATTAAATCAATATTCCAGCGCCCGGTTGAATCTTGAGAAATGTTAAATTCCCCGTTTTTTAATTCCACTTTGTTCAGGTTGATTGTGCGCTTAAAAATTAAAATGGGATTGAGCCGTACGCTAATTTTTTCGGCTTTAAAAAGATTTGCCTTTTTAACTGAAAGCTTGATTCCATTGACTTGTAAAGAAGTAAACAACGAGCCTTCTATTTTTGCAATCGACAGCTTGCCGTTAAAGTTTTCCTTGTAGTAGGACAGAATTTTTTTCTTCAAATAATTGTGAAAGCTTTCGGTCTGCGAATAACCGAGGAAAAGAATAAAAAGAAAAATTGCAAAGCCGAATATCCCAATGAATGCGTTCAGGATTTTCCGGCCGAGCGTTCTTTTAATATTTCGTTTTTTCTTTTTCTTCAAGTTTAGCGCGAGTATTTACGAACGATTTCGTTTATTATTTTGGTGGTCGATTGATTTGTGTTGAAATGAATTCTTTGAACGCTACCGCCGTTGTTAATAACTACGTCGGCGCCTACGATATTTTCAAGTTTCCAATCTGCGCCTTTTACCAGGACGTCGGGCACGAGAAAAGAAATGATTTCAAACGGCGTTTCCTCGGCAAAAAGAGTTGTGTAATCCACAGCCTTGAGGTTGTCGATAATAAAAGCCCGCTGGCTCTGCGGAATAATGGGGCGTCTGTCCCCTTTTATTTTTTTTACCGACTCGTCGGTATTGACCGCCACAATGAGAACGTCGCCAAAGGATTTAGCTTTGTTTAAGTACTCTACGTGGCCGGCGTGCAAAACGTCGAAGCAGCCGTTAGTAAAAACAACCCGCTTTCCTTCGGTTTTTAATTTTTCTCTAATTAATTTTAACTCTTTCCGGTTTTCAACAATCATAGTTCTAATTCTTTTATTACTTCGTTAAATAAGCGTTCCGGTTCAATAGGCACAATTCCTATTTCCTCGCAAACCAATCCGCCGGCAAAATTAGCAAGGTAGGCGGCTTCCAGAATATTAGCCCCGGCGGAAAGGGCGACAGTTAAAGTGGAAATCACAGTGTCCCCCGCGCCGGAAACGTCGGCTACCTTGCGAGCTTTGGTTGGAATTCTTTTCACATTGTCGTTCTTGCTGAACAAAGCGATGCCGTCCGCTCCCAAAGTAAGCAAAACATGTTGAGCGTTAATTTTTTCCAACAGTTCCATTCCGGTTTTTTCAAGTTCCTCGTCGCCATTTATTTTACGCCCGAAAGCATCTTCCGTTTCTTTTTTGTTCGGTTTGAAGACCGTAACGTTTTTGTAATTAAAAAAGTTGTTGAACTTTGGATCTACTGTAATAATAAGGTTTTTGGCGTTTGCAATTTCAATAGCCCTTTCAATTAAGGTCGAAGTAAGCACGCCCTTGTTGTAATCCTGTAAAATTATTGCGTCGATTGAATTTACGTTAGCTTCCAAAATTGAAAGCAGCTTTTCTTCAATTTCTTTGGAAATGTCTTGCTTGCTTTCTTTGTCGATTCTTACGACGTGCTGATTGTTAGCAATCACGCGGGTTTTGGCGGTAGTGGGTCGGGAATCGTCAACAACGATAGTGTTAAAATCCAACCCGGCTTCGTTCATTAAATTTTTCAACCTTTCGCCGTTAATGTCGTTGCCAATTACGCCAATGAGAACAGGCT
>JALWSN010000367.1 GCA_027080245.1 Ignavibacteriales bacterium
ACCTTTGTTTTCAGTAATTGAAAAGCGTTTACCAATTTTAATCTTGTCTCTGACGGCAAAATCACGTCGTCGATGTAGCCGTGTTCCGCGGCAGTGTAAGGATTAGCAAAATTCTCACGGTATTCTTCAACCTTTTTATTCAAAGTTTCTTCCGGATTTTCGGAATTTTGAATCTCTTTTTTGAAGATTATTTCCACAGCGCCTTTAGGACCCATTACCGCTATTTCCGCAGTAGGCCAAGCAAAATTAAAATCGCCACGAATGTGCTTGGAATTCATTACGTCGTAAGCCCCTCCGTAAGCTTTCCGCGTAATTACGGTAACTTTCGGAACGGTAGCTTCGGCAAAAGCAAACAATAATTTTGCTCCGTTTTTAATAATGCCATTCCATTCTTGATCCGTTCCGGGTAAAAAGCCAGGCACATCCTCCAGCACAAGCAACGGAATGTTAAAAGCATCGCAAAATCGGACAAATCTCGCCGCTTTTATGGATGCATTAATATCCAGCACTCCGGCTAATACTTGAGGTTGATTTGCGACAACGCCTACCGACATTCCGCCAACTCTCGCAAAACCAACAATAATGTTTTCAGCGAAATTCTGATGCACCTCCAAAAACTCTCCGTCGTCCACCAACAAATTAATTATTTCGTACATGTCGTATGGTTTATTGGGATTATCGGGAACAATATTGTTCAGCGCTTCCACCGTTAAATCTTGCTCAAAGTTAAAATCTTTTTCAGGCGGTTTGTCTTTCCAATTAAGAGGAAAATAGCTTAAAAGCTCCCGGATTTTCTGGAAAGTTTCCATTTCGCTGTCAAGCGCAAAATGAGCCACGCCGCTTTTTACCGAGTGGGTTTGAGCGCCGCCAAGTTCCTCGAAAGTTACTTCTTCGTGCGTAACGGTTTTAACAACGTTAGGTCCGGTAACAAACATGTGGCTTGTATTTTTAACCATAAAAATAAAGTCCGTAATAGCGGGCGAATAAACCGCCCCGCCTGCGCAAGGACCAAGAATAGCAGATATTTGAGGAATCACACCCGAAGCAAGCGTATTTCTAAGGAACAAATCCGCATATCCACCAAGGCTAACAACTCCTTCCTGAATTCTTGCTCCGCCAGAATCGTTTAACCCTATTACCGGAATTCCAAGACGCAATGCATGGTCCATTATTTTGTTGATTTTTTTAGCATGAGCCTCGGATAACGAACCTCCAAATACGGTAAAGTCCTGACTAAAAATAGCCACGGGGCGACCGTTAATTTTTGCAAAGCCTGTTACTACACCGTCGCCCAGAATTTTTTTCTCTCCCAAACCAAATGCATTTGAACGATGTTTTACAAAAATATCCAGTTCTTCGAACGTTCCCTCGTCAACCAAAAGTTCAATTCGTTCGTAGGCGGTAAGTTTTCCTTTATTGTGTTGGTTTTCAATTTTCTTTTCACCGCCGCCTTTTCTTGCCTGTTTCCTTAAGTTTTTTAGTTTTTCAAATTTGTCGTTCATTATTTACCTACAAAGAAATATTAAAAAATTTCTCGTTAATATTTTCGACCAATGATTTTTGAATTTTGAATCGGAATTCATTTATTTTTGAATCGTTATTAAAATTAGCTTCATTAATTTCAAGTTCGGAACAATCAATTTCATCAATTATTTCAGCGGGTTCTCCCTTAATTATCACTATTCTGTCCGATAAATAAAGGGCTTCGTTAACATTAGAGGTAGCAAAAACATAGGTTAGCAATTTTTTGCGTTTGATCGCTTTTAACAAATTAAATATCTCAAGTTTAACATCATTCTCTAACAAATTAAATGGCTCGTCAAAAATAATAATTTTCGGGTTTAAAGCAAGCGCTCTTGCTATTGTAATTCTTAACCTGAAACCGTAACTGTTTGAAATTGGATAATGTTTCTCGTACCCTTCTAAGCCAAGAAGCTCCAATAAATTGGAAATTTCTTTATCAGCCAAATCGGGCGCTACAAATTTAATATTTTCAAAAGGTGTAAGCCATGGGAACGACGAAGGCGCCGAAGGCAAATAAGCAAATTTTGAATTAACAAATACGCTACCTTCAGACGGGGGATAAATATTGCTTAATATTTTAAGCAATACCGATTTTCCCGCTCCTTTTTGTCCCAATATTGTAAACGCTTCGCCTTCCTCTATTGCCAAGGAAAAATTAGAAATGACTTTGATTCGGAAGCCTTCCTTTCGTTGAAAATATTTGCTAACGTTTTTCAACTCAATTATTTTACTCATTCCTCATCCCAGAAAATGTAATGACGTGCAAATCTTGTAACCGAAAAATATCCTAACGAAATAACTATCCACAAAAAAATAGCAGCCGCGTAAAAGCCGGCAATATCAGCGTATTTTACAATCGACCTCATTAAACTTCCAATATAATCAAGCTTAAAAATGAATTCATAAATTAAAAAATAGAACCATATTTTAAGATATATTTTTCCGATATCATCTCTTATCCCCGGTAAAATATTTTTCCATAAAACACTTTTTCTCATTTTTCTTTCGTCTATACCTAACCCTTTTGACGCCAGAATATAAGCTTCATTCCTGTTTCTAAAAGATTTGTTTAATTCGGCAACGTAAAGACCAAAGGAGAAAATAAATAAGAATAATAATTCGGAAAAAGTATTTCCGCCCAAATAAATCCCCGCAAAAATAATTAAAAGGAAGGGCGTAAAAAATTCAAAGACTTTTAGCCCCGTTAAAAATTCCGGGAAAGACTCGTTAAATCTAATTAAAGCTCCTCTTAAATAATAAAGAATAAAAAACGCAACAAACATAATAATTAGAATAGCAACCAGAACGATAATCGACATTTGCGCAAATTTAAAATTTTTATTTAAATAGGAAAAAGAATCTAAAATCAAGCCGGTTCTAGGTAAAAGCTTTAACGGGGGAAGGATAAAATCGACGAGCATAACGTAAACAAAAATAACAGAAAAAATTAATTTCGTTTTAACGCCGCAAATTTTTCCGAAGAAAATATTTAAACAGTTCATTATAATAAATCTTTTCCAAAAATAATTGATTGCAAATTAATTAAAAATTCAAAATAAACGAATTTGTTCTCTTAATTATTCCTAATTTTTCATGTTCGCCATGCCCCGGTAAAATTGTAACCTCGTCATTCAATGCAAGCAATTTACCAACAATTGAATTTTTTAACGTTTGGTAATCGCCCCCCCAAAAGTCTGTGCGGCCTATTGAATCCTTAAAGAGGACATCCCCCGTTAAACAAACGTTAATACTTTCAATAAAAAATGAAAACTCTCCCGGAGTGTGACCGGCCGTAAACAAAGGCTGAATCTCTTCCTCCCCTAATTTTATTGAGGGAAATGAATCAATAAACCCATCGGGCTCCGGCGAAGGCAAATATCTTAAATTAAAGTCCTTTGCAAATTCAATTGCCTGTTCGAACAATGGCAAGTCTTTTTGGGGAACTAAAAATTTCGGATTGTATTTATTTTTAATAAAATAATTGCCCATAATATGATCGATGTGCAAATGAGTATTGAATAAGTATTTTATTTTAATTTGATTTTCTTCGACATATTGCAATAATATTTCTTCCTCTCGCTTGTTATTGCAACCCGGATCAAATATTATTCCTTCGCAAAAATTATCTTCCCATACAATGTAAGTATTTACCTGAAAATCATTAAAAACAAATTTTTTAACATTTAACATTTGGAGCCTAAATTATTCGGAATAACGTTTTCCAATATATCGTAAATAATTATTGTAATTTCTTTTTACCTCTTCAATAGAATCCCCTCCAAATTTTAGTAAAAAGAATTTAGCCACAGACCATGCCAACATCGATTCGGCAATCACAGAACAAGCGGGCACAGCCACAAAATCGCTACGTTCCCTACGCGCTTTAACAGCTTTCATTGTTTTTAAGTCCACTGTTAAAACCGGAGACATTAATGTAGCGATTGGTTTCATAGCCGCCCTGACAACCAGCGGCGAGCCATTACTAATTCCTCCTTCAATGCCGCCCGCTCTGTTGGTCTTTCGTGTAATTGTGCCATTGCGCAAAATAATTTCATCGTGTGCTTCGGAACCAAATTTGTCCGCCAATTTAAAACCCTCGCCTATCTCGACGCCTTTTACAGCATTGATTGACATTATTGAATGAGCCACTTCAGCACTTAGCTTGGTATCGTAATGAACAAAGCTACCTAGCCCAATCGGGAGTCCAGTAACTATTACAAAAAAAGTGCCACCTAATGTATCACCTTTCTTTTTGGCTTCTTTAATTTTTTCAATAATTCTTCTTTCGTGCTCTCGAGTCAAAACCCGAACCGAACTCTTGTCGGCTTCTGATGAAATCGCTAAAGGGTCTAACTTACTTGCCTCCGATGAAAACAACTTTCCGATAAGCCTTTTATTATTGGGGTAAACGCCCCCAATGCTTTCGACGAAACTACCAATCCAAATATTAAAATTTTTTAAGAATAATTTAGCCACAGCGCCAACCGCAACTCTTGCCGCTGTTTCCCTGGCGCTGGAGCGTTCAATAGAATTTCTAATATCTTTAAAATTGTATTTTATTGAAC
>JALWSN010000368.1 GCA_027080245.1 Ignavibacteriales bacterium
CCATAAATCAATGCATAATTATTCTCCAAGTAATGATAAACTACTCAAAGGACTAACCAACTCATTGGGATTAAAGTCGGGTAATCGCATAATCAAATTTTTTGCTGCGTTTCATTTTTACACAATTTCTTAAAATGGATTTTTTTTATTCGGATTCTCGGCTGAATTCGAAATAAAAAACTGGCATTCTTTTTGTTGCTATCTTTAATTCGCTAATTTTTAAAAATATTGATTTTTCTGAGAACAAAGAATGAATTTTACTTTTTCGATCAATCTTTTCAATCAAACGTTAGAAAAAGGCGACGCAAATTTTTTCCAATTAACAAATTTTCCCGTCGACGAACAAAGCAAACTGCCGCTTTACAAACTCTTCCCTAATGAAAGCTTTCTCAATTACATGCAAAACAGATTTGCCGAAGGGAAAAGACATTTCGATTTTTACACATACATTTTCACCACGCAAGCGCGCAGAGTGCGAATCTCCGGAATTGCAAAATTAACTAAAACAGGCTACAGTTTTTATTGTAAGCAGGAAGCAATCACCGATTCCACAATCGTTGAAGAAGAACGTAAACTTTCCCTGCTGGAATTGATTAACATCATTGCCAGCGATTTTATTTCGCAAACGGACTGGCTTTCATCCTTAAAAAACAGACTATCCTCGCTTGGCAAAATTTTGAACTCTTCGAGAATTTGCTTCTACAAAAACAAAATCAACAAATTCAATGTTGCCGAGGCAAAACTTTTCCTTGAGTGGCACAAGCAGGGCTTCCACTCGGTTAGAGGGCGTTCAAGCTCAAAAATTGAGTTCGACAAAGAAGAACTTGCCCAATGGGAAACAGAATTGAAACAGAACAAACCCCTGGTAATTTCATTCGAAGCTCCGAAGAGCCAGTTCGAAACAAAATTGCTGGAAGAGCATCTGGCAAAATTCATTCTTGCAATTCCGGTTTTTGAGGGCGACAGCTGGTACGGCTTTTTATTTTTCGAAAGGAATAGCTCGGACAAATGGACGCCCGACGAGAAAATAACACTTACTTCTTTTGCTTCCATTTTGGGAATTGCAATTAAAAGCGGCAACAATTACAAAAAGCTGCTGGAAACCGAACAAAAACTTAATTTAATTACGCGCACTACTTCAACTGTGCTTTACACCAAACGCGAAGGTTCCCGGAGTTTCGATTACATCTCCGATTCCATTAAATCCCTTACGGGCTTCGAACCTTCGGAAATTTACAAAACGGGATTGGGCAAACTTATTAAGGAAATTTCAACACAACGATATTCTATTTTTTCACCTGACGAGGATTTGGCAGGGAAAGAACAAAAGGAAGGTTCGGATTATTTGATCGAAGCCAAAGGCGGAATTACCAAATGGGTTAACAATCAAAAATTTGAATGGAAGGACAAAGAGGGACGTAGAATTGGAGAAATTGGAGTAATAACGGATATCACCAAGAGGAAGGAATTTGAATTTGATTTGCGAAAAACAAATTTAATTCTTCACGCTGTTGCGGACTTTTCGAATTCGATTTTTAGCTCCCTGAATTTCAACCGTAACATTCCTAAAATGCTGGAGCAAATCGGCTCGGCAATGAACGTCTCTAGAGCTTACATTTACCATATTGAAAACCGTCAGGAAGATCAGTTCGTTGCCAAACACAATTTTGAATGGGCGGCACCGGGCATTATTTCGAGACTGGAAAATCCGGATTTGGCGGAGATTAAAATTTCAAACAAAAAATTTGAATTTTTATTTAACGCAATTAAGCGGGGCAGCTTTTTCTCCGGAAACGTTCAAACTCTTAATAAATCTGAAAGGGCTATTCTGGAAAGTTCAAACGTGAAATCTTTTTTCGCGCTGCCAATAAAAGCCGGAGACGAAATTTACGGCTTCCTCGGGCTCGATGATTGTTTAAAAGAACGCAATTTTTCTCAGGGAGAAACCGACGCAATAATGATTGCGGCTCAGATTGTGGGCGCGGCTTTGCAAATGGACAAGTACGTAAAAGAATTGAAAATGACGACCGAAACGGCGCAGAAATCCGACAGATTAAAATCCGAATTCCTCTCGCAAATCTCCCACGAGGTTAGAACGCCGCTAACAAATATTACTTCGTACTTAGGACTGATTTCGGAAATTGTGCCTAAAGAAATACATGACGAGTTCCAATATTATTTTAACGCCGTGCGCCGTGGAACAATGCGATTACACCGAACGATTGACGAATTAATAAACGCTTCGGAGTTGCAAATCGGAAGCTACAAATTGCAAATAAGCAATGTAAATTTGATCAGCGACATTTTAACTCCTCTTAAAAATTCCTTCAAAGAATTTGCCGAGGAAAAAGGACTCCTGCTTATTTTTGACTGTAAAATTAACAATCCGGAAATTAAGGCGGACAATTTTTCGTTAATGAAAATTCTTGAGCATCTAATAGACAACGCAATAAAATACACTAACGCAGGCTCGGTAAAAATTATTTGTAGAGAATTTGAAAATTACGTTAAAATAAAAGTGAAAGACACTGGCATTGGAATTTCGACAAATTATCTGGAAGATATTTACAAATTGTTTTCCCAGGAGGAAAGCGGATACTCCCGCCGTTACGACGGTAACGGTTTGGGGATGTACATCGTAAAAAACTTTTGCGATTTGAACAAAATAAAAATTAATTTGAAAAGCCAAAAAAACAAGGGCACTACTTTTACTTTAACTATTCCCAAATAAAGCTATTAAAGAAATTCTTCCTGAGTAGAATTAAAAACAACTATACGAAAATAGCTCCGATGGAGCAGATCTTACTGAAGATGCATGGATGAATAGTATCCTCAATCAAATTTTCGTTTTTTTTGTCAAAATATTGTAAATCGTAGATAACGTGTTTACGGAAAAGTCACAAATGAAGGACTAAGAGACTGAGTGACTTAGAGAAGGAGAGACGGGGAGACTAATAGAAATGAAAATCCCCTCCGAAATACTTTTGCCTTTTTTACCACAGATTAACATGGATTACTTAAAAGAACTCTACCCCCAACCCCCTTCTCTTACCAAGAGAAGGGGGCTTTTGATGTGGATGGCGCTTTTGAAGTTCTCCCTCCTCTTTTCAAGAGGAGGGCTGGGGTGGAGTTGTTTGATAGTCTTAAGGAATAAGTCTTAACCGGTAAGTAATTAATGTTCAGTAATTAATTTTGCGCCGGGAGAAACATTTGTGTTGTACCGTCTTTCCTTTCCACGTAATGAGCACAAAGTTAGTTTATTTATGAAAGCTAAAAATGAACTAATGTATTGACGACTAAAAAAAGCAGAATACGATTAGAAATACTTTTGCCTTTTTAATTTTTACTTTTGAATTGTTTAAGGATGTTTTTATCTAAATTTTTTTTACACAATACATGACAACTCGCCAAAGGCAAGGCAAATGACAATTAACGAATCGTGGAATTTCGAGTAATAATCCTAAATACGCGGGTTCAATTTGCTAAAAGAATTTCTTTTCCCTCGCAAAGGACACAAAGTCGGGTTAAATGGTAAATTAAATGAAGCTGCGAACTAGTGAATCGACTAAGAGACTGAGTGACTTGGAGACGAAGAGACTAAAGGAGTAAGGAGATTAGTAGCTAAAAATACTTTTTAATTTTTACTTTTGAATTGCTTACGGGAATACTTTTTTCAATCAAATTGGGGTTTTACCGTTAAAATATATTCAGACTTTTGTAATATTTGAGATTTGGAAATTGGTTGCCGGCTTTGCCGCGCTAAGCATTAATGGATAATCTACATTTTTGACTTTTTTTTGAATGCGTCAAAATGTAAGTTGCCGTTAACCCATGGATTTGGCAAAAGCCACCTCTTTGGAGCAGCTGGCATTGCAGTTAGTTTTAGCTGAAGGAGAGAAGAAAAAAAGGAATAAAAGGCTTTAGCCACATTCTGCTTTCACTCAAAGTTCAAACAATGGGGCTGAAGCCGACGGCAGGGGATAATCATCCCCCGCCGACGGCTATTTTTTCCAAGAAATTACTTTAACAAAATCATCTTCCTTGCCGCCGCAAAATCGCCTGCAGACAATTTGTAAAAATAAACTCCGCTGGGCAAACCGCTAGCATTAAATTGAACGGAATATTCGCCGGGCTTCTGCGCGCGGTTTACGAGCGTACGGATTTCCCTGCCCCGAACGTCGTAAATTTTTAACGTTACGCGCAAAGAGGAATTATTTTGCTTTCCCCCAAATAACGCGGGAATGGAATATTTAATAATGGTGGCGGGATTAAATGGATTAGGGTAATTCTGAAATAATTTAAAATGACGAGAAGAGCTTTCCGTTACTTTCACTCCAACCGGGGTGAATTTTAATTTCGCCACAAAGCCGTCCTTGCTGCCGGTGTAAGCGTCAACGGGACTTCCCCACGTCGATTGACTGTAACCGCCGGCGTAGAAATTATTCAGAGAATCCACCGCAACGGAATAAGCAATATCTACTGACGTCCCTCCAAGGAAAGTATTATTTTGCAGATTACCATCTCCGTCGAGCAAAGCTACAAAAGCGTCTTGCCCGTTAAATACGTCTGCAGGGCTGCCCCAA
>JALWSN010000369.1 GCA_027080245.1 Ignavibacteriales bacterium
CTTTAACAGAGAATTTAAGGAGAAACAAAAACAAATGAACGGCAGCGACATTAAACATTACGAAACATTAGCCGGATTGTTTGAATATCCCGGGAAAAATTTCAAAGAAAAAGTTAAAGCCGCTAAGGCGGTAATCGAAAAATTCTACCCGGAGTTAGAAAACATACTGAAGGAGTTTTTGGATTATTCATTAAATGCGCCGCAGTGGGTTCTGGAAGAACTTTACACCCGGACTTTCGACGTACAATCCATTACGACTTTGGATTTGGGATATGCTCTTTTTGGCGACGACTACAAACGCGGAGATTTATTGGCTAATCTTAACGCCGAACATCGCAAAGCCAATAACGACTGCGGTTCCGAGCTGCCGGACAATCTTGCAAACGTTTTACGTCTGTTGCCAAAGTTGAAGGACGAAGAGTTGCGCAGGGATTTGGTAACGGAGTTAACGCTTCCGGCGTTGCACAAAATAATAAAGGACTTCGCCGCTGAATCCGTTGAACTTAAAAACAAACTTTACAGGAAGCAACACAAGACTTTTATTGAACGGGATTCTTTGCACGGGCTTATTTACCGACAGCCTTTGAAAGCTATTTTTGAAATTTTGGAAAAGGATTTCAATTTTAAATTTACTCCTGAAAGCGGGAAAGATTACGGCTTTACACAAGCAATTAAAACGGAATTAGAAATTAACTAACAAAAAAGATTGGAACCATGAACGCATTAAATAATTTTTTATTTGTAGCTTTGCCTTACGCGGCTTTGGCAATTTTTTTAATCGGAACAATTTACAGGTACCGCGTTCCGCAGTTTAAAATTTCATCGCTTTCGTCGGAGTTCCTTGAGACGCGCCAATTGTTTTGGGGAAGTACTCCGTTCCATTACGGCATTCTTGTTTTATTCTTCGGGCATTTAATTGCCTTCTTATTTCCCGGCGGCGTGCTTGCTTGGAACAGCCAGCCCGTTCGTTTATTAATTCTGGAAATAACGGCTTTCATTTTTGGCGTGAGCGCTTTTGTGGGATTGATTAATCTTTTCGTGAGAAGGAACGTTAACGCAAGAATAAGAAAAGTTACAAGTCCAATGGACATCGTAATTGAAATACTTTTGCTTGTTCAAATATTTTTGGGTTTGTGGATTGCCGTTAGTTACCGCTGGGGCTCTTCCTGGTTTGCCGCGGTGTTGGCGCCTTACCTTAAATCTATTTTTTACTTGAACCCCGACGTAAAAGCCGTAGCGGCTTTGCCCGCCGTTATTAAGCTTCACGTTTCGCTTGCTTTTTTAATTATTTTGTTAATTCCATTTTCCAGGCTGATTCATTTTCTTGTTCCGCCAATCAGCTATTTGTGGCGGCCTTACCAAAAGGTAATCTGGTACTGGAATAGGAAAGAAATAAGAAAGGCAAGCGGAGCATGGTCGGTTAACAAACCCCGGAATAATTAGCATTTTAAATACAACCCTGCGAAAACGTTAAAATAATTGACTGAAGTTGTTCTCTTAAAATAAATTTTAAACAAACTTTATTTACTAACTAATCATTAGGTTCGAACTATGTTAAAAGAAAAATACGGTTTGAAAGGGAATCCTACGACAGGACTTGTGGGAGCTACGTTGGGATTCTTTGTTGGATTTGCCGCTGTGGCTCTTTACGGTCCTACCGCCACGAAATTAAAAGACGCCATGGGGCTTTCCGGCACGCTTTTAGGCTTTCTTGTAGCGGCGCCGCAGCTTACAGGCTCGTTGCTTCGTATTCCGTTTGGCGCATGGGTAGACAAACTGGGCGGCAAAAAACCTTTGTTTATTTTGTTGCTGCTTTCCTTAATTGGAATGGCTGGTTTAACGGCTATTCTTTATTTGCTTTACCCCGCAAAACTTAACATCGATTACTACCCGCTTATTTTGTTGCTTGGATTTTTAAGCGGCAGCGGGGTGGCGACTTTTTCGGTAGGCATTCCTCAAACTTCTTACTGGTATCCGCTTAAAAAACAAGGGATAGCCCTTGGCACTTACGCGGGCTTGGGCAACACCGCTCCCGGAATTTTTACGATTCTATTGCCTTTTGCCCTTGCGGCATGGGGCTTGGCGGGTTCGTACTTAGCTTGGACGTTCTTTTTGTTAATTGGTTTGATTGTTTACGCTTACATTTCCCACGACGCTTATTATTTTCAGCTTGTAAAAAATAAAGTTCCGCGCGAGGAAGCTATTAAAGTCTCTAAAGAATTAGGGCAGGAGCTAATACCTTCCGGCAAGTTAATGGAAGCGTTAAAAACTTCCGCAAAGATTGGAAGAACATGGGCGCTGGTTCTGCTTTACTTTACTTCTTTCGGCGGCTTCCTTGCTCTTACGGTTTGGTTCCCAACTTATTGGAAATTGTTCCACGGATTCGATTTAAGAACAGCCGGACTTTTAGGCGGAGCGGGGTTTGCATTGTTGGCGTCGTTCATAAGAGTTTACGGCGGGCACTTAAGCGACAAAATTGGAGGCGAAAAAGCCGCAATAATGAGCTTTGGTTTGGTAATAGTCGGCGCTTTGATTTTAATGTTCGCCGAAGCTTTTGTTTTGGCTTTAATAGGCGAGCTTTTAATTGCAGCCGGGATGGGAATTGCCAACGCGGCCGTCTTTAAACTTGTGGCAAAATACGTCCCCGAAGCAGTTGGCGGAGCTTCTGGCTGGGTTGGCGGACTGGGAGCCTTCGGCGGGTTTGCAGTGCCTCCATTGTTGGGTCTGTTCGTTGACCTTTACGGCAAAATAGGCTACGCCCGCGGATTTGTGATTTACGTAATATTAGGACTAATTTGCATTACAACCGCCATTATTTTAATGAAAAAATTTCACGGAATCAAACAAACGGCTTAAATAGTTTTTACTCGCGTCTCCTTTTTGATTACTAAACCCCTTCGCAACTTTATTCGGGAAGGGGTTTTTTACTTTTAAATTTTTCTGAAAAGCCTTTTGCTGTTGCGTTACCAGGCTAAGTTGAACTTTACCCTTAACAAAGGTAAATTGCGGATTCAAAAAGACCGATTTAGACTATTGAAAAAAATAATAACTAAATATTTGTGGATTTTACTATTCTTAATATTTGCCGGCGTAAATATTTTACAAAACAAAAATATTAAAATTAAGCCCGTCAATTTTGCAAAAGAAAATTATTACGAAAGGGGAATCCTTAAAAGTTACGTTCAAAAAGTAAACGACGTAGCCGATTATTACTTCAACGCGGCGTTAAATCCCAAAACCGCTTACGCGTCGGTGGAAGAAAAAATCATCTGGCGCAACAAAACAAATTTCCCGGCGCGCGAATTGCAATTTCATCTTTACGCTAACGCTTACAGCAGTAGTAAAACATTGTTCAATAGCGTTTACAAAGTAACAAAAGCCGCCAGAACTCATTTTGAAATTTCAGAAGTTAAGGTGAACGGCAAAGAAAAAAGATTAATTTATTTTCAACCGGACGTAAAAAACCCATACGACAGCACTGTGGCAAAAATTAAACTGCAAAAGGCAGTTAACCCAGGCGATAGCGCGGTAATTAATTTCAAATACAAATTAAAAATTTCCGAGTCGATTAAAAGATTTGGCAGGGCGCGGGGAACGGACTTTTTCTTTATTTCTCAATGGTTTCCTAAAATTGCCGTTTTTCAGGAGGGGAAATGGAACTGCCATCAATATTTCCCTTCGTTAAACTTTTTTTCGGATTTCGGATATTACAATGTAAAGATTAAAATTCCCGTGTCGTTTAAGGCCGCGGCTACAGGCAGGTTAGTTTCGCTTAATAACGACGGGGACTTCAAGCGTTATGAATTTGAGCAATTCGGCGTGCACGATTTTGCCTGGACGGCGGCAAGAGAAATTATTGACACGACTAAATTTTTCGTTAGACAAGACGGCTCGAAGTTAAAGGTGAAGTTGTTCGTTCAGCCTACAAGCGTAAAATACATTAACAGATTTTTTACGGCGATTTTCAAATCCCTTAAATTTTATGAAAACAATATCGGCGATTACCCTTACGAAACATTAACAATGGTAGACGTTCCAAGAACAAGCCGTTCGGGCGGAATGGAATACCCCACGCTGTTCACCGTTAGCGCGGGTTTGTTTTCGCCCGTGGTTACTCACTCTCCGGAAAAGTTGGTTGTGCACGAATTCACACATCAATATTTTTACGGACTAATTGCCAACAACGAAACCGAAGAGGCTTGGCTGGACGAAGGATTTACTTCCTACTTTGCAAGTAAAATAATCGAGAAGAATTACAAGCCCGGTTTAGTAACTTTTCGATTTCTTAATTACATTCCCGTTCCTGGAATTAACTACCTTTCTTTCAAGGACATTCCAATTATTTACACGCTTGGTTTTTACCGCTACCCGGAATATGCAAGGGCATTGAGCAGATATTATTCCAACTTAACCGTTGGCGCAATTGCCGATACTTCCTACAAATTGCCAACAAGACTTTCGTACGTGGTTAACTCTTATTCCAAACCTGAAATAATGCTTTACACATTGGAACGCTTGCTTGGGGAAAAGAAATTTTTTTCAATAATAAAAAAATATTTTAATGAATTTGAATTTAAACATCCTACATCAAGAGGTTTTTTTGATTTATTGTTTGCCTCGACGCAAAAAGATTTGAGTTGGATTAAAAAAGAAGTTTTTGAATCTTCCAAAATTTTCGACGACGCAATTCGTTACTTAAAGAAAACCGCGCCTAATAGTTACGAATTATTTCTTGAAAGAAAAGGCGGCTACTTTCCACACACGGTTTACGTTTACACAACTAAAGATACTTTGCGGTTCGATTGGAAAGAGAAGAAGAATTTTAAGATAATTAAATTCAGAACGAAGAACAAAGTAATAGCGGCGGATATTGATCCCAAAAGAATTAATCTTCTGGACATTAATTTTGCGAACAATTCTTACACAATGAATCCAACGTATACCGGACGAATCTCCCTTTCCGTCAAGTGGTTTTTCTGGCTTCAGAATGCGTTAATGATTTTAGGAAGCGTGGGGTAGTTTTGAAAATTAAAGAAATTCTAACTGAAGGCGCAAGGTTGGTTTTTTACAACCAGAAATTTGCAATTATTCTGTGGGGCACAAACGCCCTGTTATCATTGGTGCTTACGATACCAATCTACGCTCTGCTTACTGTAAATATTGGGCATTCATTAATTGGTAAATTGTTGAGCCAAAATTTCGACTACGTTTGGTTGATTCAGTTCCTCCACAAATATTCCACGGAGCTTTCCCAGATTCCGATTCTGCTTTACGGAGTAATAGTAATTTACATTTTACTAAATGCGTTTTACGCCGGCGGACTAATTGCGGTTTTTAATCACCCTAAAAAAAATCACGTAATTGATTTCTTTTACGGCGGAGTAAAATATTGGTTCAGGTTTCTTAAGGTCGTTGCAATCTCTCTAATATTTTACGCGATTGTTTTTTTTATCTACGAATTGTTTGGACGTTTGAGCTCTTCATTATTTTCGAATTCAACGAGTTACTACCCTGATTTTATTTTCAGATTAACAAGGTACGTTTTGTTGATTTTCTTCATCGGAATAATTTCAATGATTTCAGATTACGCGCGGGTTTTGCTGGCGGTAACTAATAATCAAAATGTGCTAAAAGCAATTTTAAACTCAACTAAATTCATTCTGAAAAATTTCAATGAAATATTTTCAGTTTTCTTAACCGTCGCGCTTTTGGGCGCGGCGGGCGTTATTTTGTACAACGTCGTAGGATTGTTCATTCCAAAGTCCCCAATTTATTTTTTACTGCTAACCTTTATTCTTCAACAAATCTTAATTATTTTTCGACTCAACATTCGAATGTTTTTTTTCTCGACTGAAGTAATCCTTTACAAAGATTTAAAAGCGGAAATGATTAACGATTAAAGTAAATTCAATTGGAGTTAATTTAAATGGCAATTTTACCAATAACGGTATTCGGAGATAAAATATTAAGGAAACCGACAAAAAAGATCGCTAAGATTGACGATGAAATAATAGGTTTTGTCCGGAACATGTTCGAAACAATGCGGAACGCCAATGGCATCGGGCTTGCGGCAAATCAAGTAAACAGTTCCCGTTCAATTTTCATTGTGGATATTAGTCCCGTTGAAGATTACGAACATTACAAACCCATTACTCTTATTAACCCTGAAATAATTGAACATTCCGAGGACACAATAGTAATGGAGGAGGGGTGCCTTAGTTTGCCTAATTTAAGGGCGGACGTCGAAAGGCCTGAGTTTATTAGAGTAAAATATTTGGACATTAACGAGAACGAACAAATTCTTGAAGCGGACGATTTATTAGCGCGCGTAATTTTACACGAATACGACCACCTTATTGGTAAAATGATTCCCGATAGAGTGGACGGTAAGCTAAGAAAACATTTACAAAAAAAATTAAATAAAATAATTGCACGGGAAGAAAAAATAGATTACCCGGTTACGCCAAAACACTGATATTATTGAGCTTTCTTTTTGCAGGGGGGAGATTAACCTATGAAAATAGTATTCTTCGGGACGCCTGATTTCGCAATTCCCGTTTTAACCAAAATATACGAAAGCGAGCATGAAATATTGGCGGTGGTTACTGCGCCCGACAAACAAAGGGGAAGAGGACGCAAGGTTCAATTTACGCCTGTAAAATCAAAGGCTTTGGAGCTTGGATTGAAAGTACTTCAACCGGACAAGTTGAAAAATCCCGAGTTTGTTGAAAGTCTCAAAAAGTTAGGCGCTGATTTGTTCGTTGTAGTGGCTTTTAAAATTTTACCGCCCGAGGTTTTTACCATTCCGCCTAGAGGCTCTTTTAATTTACACGCTTCTCTTTTGCCAAAGTACCGCGGTGCCGCGCCAATCCAGTGGGCTTTAATTAACGGCGAAAAAATTACGGGGGTAACAACATTCTTCCTAGAAGAAAAAGTTGACACAGGAAATATAATTTTGCAGGAAAAATTGGAAATACTTGACGAAGACAACTTCGGCTCATTGCACGACAAGCTAAGTTTATTAGGAGCAGATGTTACGTTAAAAACAATAAATTTAATTGAAGCTGGAAATGTTAAATTAACAAAACAGGACGACTCTTTAGCGACGCCTGCTCCTAAAATCACAAAAGAGACGTGCAGGATTGACTGGTCCAAAGGCGCGGAGGCTGTCCATAATTTAGTTAGAGGGCTTTCGCCTTACCCCGGAGCTTTTTTTACGGATGGAATTAAAATATTTAAAATTTTTAAAACGGAGATTAGCGACGTTAATTTAGAACCGGGGGAAACGCTAAGTAGCAAAAAGGAATTACTAATCGGCTGTGGAGAAAATTCCATTTCGGTTTTGGAAATTCAACCCGAAGGGCGCAAGCGAATGACTATCGAAGAATTTTTACGCGGTTATTCTTTGTCTAAAGTTGTTAAATAACCTTACGGCGGCTTACCATTTAATAAGAATAGTACTATTATTGTTAATTAAAATTAAAACCGGCTAACGAAAGCGCTGAAATTATTGATTAAATTATGCCTTGGATGAGTAAACTCAATTAAGTTGCGAAATTATGGCTACCGAAGTAGAATAAACTTTTGACTTCAATTTTCTATTTACTAAATTTAATGGTAATAATTAAGTTTATTGTCAAAGTGAAAGCAAAGGAATTAAAAATTACGAGGCGGAAAAATGGGAAAAGGTAAAAACAAAAGCAAGCGTAAAAACCACGACAAGGACAACAGATATTCGATGGATACTCATTTAATTTACGGCAAAAATATTTCCGACAAATGGGATTATTCTCACCACGTAACCACGCCGATTTCTTCCTCTACAACGTTTCGATTGGACTCCGTTGAGCGTGGAGCGGAAGGCTTTCAGCAATTTGCAAATTCGGCTCAACAAGAAGGAAAGCCACCAATTTATATTTACGACAGGCTTGGCGAACCTAATAAGGATTTACTTGAAGAAAATCTTGCTTACGTTGAAAAAGGAGAAATGGCCGTTTCTTTCGCTACAGGAATGGGAGCAATTTCGGCAGTGTTGGGTGTTCTAACAAAGAGCGGAGACGAGATTGTAGCGCACAAAACTCTTTACGGTTGCACGCTTTCCTTATTAACTAATTGGTATCCGCGTTACAACATTCCGGTAAAACAAGTGGATTTAACGAACGAAGAAAATTTAAAGAATGCGCTTTCGGAAAAAACAAAAGTTGTTTATTTTGAAACTCCTTCCAATCCAAATTTGGACATAATTAACATTCACAGGGTTGCTAAGATTGTAAATCAAGCTAATAAAAACAGAGAAGAAAAAGACAGGATTCAAATAGTTGTGGACAATACTTTCGCCACGCCGTATTGTCAAAGACCAATAGAATTAGGGGCAGACTTCGTTGTGCATTCGTTAACGAAAGGAATAGGCGGGTTTGGAACGGATTTGGGAGGTATTGTAATCGGGCCTAAAAAATTTAAGGACGCTATTTTGCTTTACAGAAAAGATTTCGGCGCGGTATTAAGCACTAAAAGCGCCTGGGCAATTTTAACTTACGGTTTGCCGTCCTTACCCGTAAGGCAGAAAAGGCAAATTAAAACGGCGCAAAGAATAGCGGAGTTTTTGAATTACCATCCGAAAATAGAAAAGGTAAATTATCCGGGGTTACGGACATTTAAATATCATGCTTTGGCTAAAAAACAAATGGTTGATTTTAACGGCAACTTTGCGCCGGGTAGTTTAATTTACTTTGTGTTGAAGGGAAAGAACCCGAAGGAGAGCAAGGAGATTGGCAGAAGATTCATGAATTACATTGCCGACAATGCCTACACGATGACCTTGGCGGTAAGCCTTGGGCACACGCGAACTTTAATTGAACATCCGGCAAGCATGACGCATTCATTGATTTCAGCTGACGAATTGATTGAGCATGGAATCGACGCTGGCGGAATTAGGCTTGCAATAGGACTGGAAGACGAAAACGATTTGTTGCTGGATTTGGACGCGGCGCTTAATTCAATTTAACAAGGAGAAATTGTGAGAATATTAATAAGCAACGACGATGGAATAACAGCAAAGGGAATAAAAGTATTATCCAAAGCGCTTAAAGAAATCGGGGATGTGACTGTAGTGGCACCATTGACTGAACAGTCGGCTGTTGGTCACGCAATCACAATGAAAAATCCTTTACGCGTTACCGAGCATTACAACAATGGGGATTTGTTCGGATATGCGGTGGACGGAACTCCTGCAGATTGCGTTAAAATGGGCGTGCGCAACATAATGCGCGAACCCCCTGATATTGTTGTTTCAGGGATTAACCACGGCTCTAACACCGCCGTAAATATTATTTACAGCGGCACCGTATCAGCCGCAAGGGAAGCCGCAATAATGGGCATTCCTTCCATTGCCATTTCCATTACCTCTCACAATCCTGATTATTTTGAGTTTGCGGGTAAAGTTGCAGCTTATCTTGTCCAACTTGTTTACAAATACGGTTTAAATGAAGGCACATGCTTGAATGTCAACGTTCCCAACGTTCCCGAGGAAGAAATTAAAGGGATTGCGCTTACCAAGCAGGGTAAGTCCACCTGGGACGACATTTACGAGGAGCGAATTGATCCTTACGGAAACAAGTATTATTGGTTAACCGGTAAATTAATTGAGTTGGACGACAACATTGAATTAGACCATTTTGCCGTTAAAAATAACTACGTGGCGGTAACCCCCATTCACTTTGATTTGACTGATTATTCCCTTTTTGAAAAAATGAAGAAATGGGATATTAATTCATTTTTTGTTACGCGCAAAGCTCATTAATGATTGTTAAAAATATGTTAGTAAAATTTTTTAATTCCTCGAATGGCAAAAGATGAAATTCGCCTTGTTAACGGAAATATTATTTAAGTTCAACTCCTATTTATTTATTCTAATCGTTTTAGTCGTATTAATCGTTGTTTATTTTTATTACAAAATAACTATTCCAAAAGTTAAAACAAGCGTAAAATATTTTTTGATTTTATTAAGGTGGCTAACAATTTCTTTGATTATTTTGCTAATCTTCGAACCTACTATTATTATTAAGCAAAACAAAATTGTGCGACCCAAAGCGCTTATTATTATTGATGATTCTCAATCGATGAAAAGTTATTCAGCTACTGTAAAAAACGTTTCAAAAAAAATAGCCGCTCAGTTGAAGCGAAGGGGCTTTGATTTGACACAGATTGTTTTTGGTAAAAAATTACAAAGGCTTAACACAGTAGACTCGACAAAATTTAACGAGCCGTCGACAAATTTTGATAATTTGTTCGATACGTTATTAACCTTGCAAAACTACGAAAACGCTTTTTTAATTAGCGATGGCAACATTACCGTTGGGAGCGAGCCATTAAATAAAGCGGAAAGATTGCCTTTCCCGCTCTTTACAATTGGCGTTGGTAGAAAGGAAGATATTGTTGATGTGGAAGTAAAAAAAGTTCTTCACAACTCATTTGCATTCGTTAATAAGCCAACAACAATTCGCGCTGAAATTATAAGTAAAGGAATAAAACAAAGGAATGTTTTTGTAAAGTTAGTTAAAAAAGGAAAAGTGTTAAGCTCAAAAAAAATACAATTGAGTAATAATGGTATTAACTTTTTAAACTTTAATTACGTCCCAAAAACAAAGGGCGAAAAAAGATTGACTATTAGAACAAGCAATGTTTTGGGAGATATTAATCCAACAAACAATTCGCAAACATTTTTCATTAAAGTTCTATCGAGCAAGATAAAAGTTCTTTTAATAACAAGTTCTCCTAATTACGATTTTGAATTTATTAAAAACAGTTTAAGAAAAAATAAAGATTTTTCGGTCGGTTCAATTATCGAACTAACTAATCAACGTGCCTGGCGCGGCAATTCGTTGAAAAATAAAATTGACAGCGCCGATGTAATTGGTTTGGTTTCATTTCCTACGAACTCCACAAGTTTCCAATTATTAAGTATTGCGGCTAATGCAATAACAAAAAAGCCTTATTTTATTATGCTTTCTAACAATGTAAGTTTTGTCAAATTAAAGGAATTTAAAAACAATCTTAATTTTAAAATAATCACTTCAAATTCGAACGAAATACGCGGTAATTTAATTGTTCAAAATATGAACAATTCAATATTTGGAATAACCGGACTAAACGTTAAGGATGTTTTCGAGGGGCTGCCGCCGGCTTTTGTTTACGATAATATCCAGCCTTTAAAACCCACTTTTACGTTGGTTGCGTTAAAACAGGGGCAGACGCGTACGTCGCATCCTTTTATTATTTATTCATCGAATATTAACTCGCGCTCGCTTTCCATCTTTGGGGGAGATATCTGGCGTTGGGCATTAAGTCCGAATATTTCTCCTCAGTATCTATTTGACGCTTTTTGGAAAAATGTAATTAAATGGCTGAATGCCGCTGGCGTTCAAAACAGAATAAAAATATCTCCGACAAAAAAAGTTTTCTTTAAAAACGAAGAAGTAAATTTTAGCGCGGAGGCGTTGGATGAAAAACTTACGCCGATTAACGATGCAAACATCAGCGTAATAATAAAAGGCAAGCGGGGCAAGTATTCATCGGTATTATTGAATAAAGGAAACGGTTTGTATGAGGGTAAGTTTGTGAACTTACTTCCGGGGGAATATCGTTTTTACTCACAAGTTAAGTTAAAGGGAAAAAACATATTCTCAACAAAAGGTAAGTTTTTCATTAAAAATATAAACGTCGAAAAAATCAAGAAAAAGATGAACGTTAGCTTATTAAAATTACTCGCAAAAATTACAGGCGGTAAATATTATTACGGTGCAAATTTAAATGAAATATTTAACTATCTACAAAAAACAAAAAGTGAAAAGAAAATAATTATTAAGCAAGCAAAAGAAATTCGCCTGACATTTAATCCTTATTATTTGTTTATTATTATTTTATTTTTTAGCTTAGAATTATTAATTCGTAAGCGCATCGGTTTAATTTAATCTATCTGAAATTAATATTTAGACGCCAATGGATTTTATTGAATATATCAAGAAAGAATTCATTAATGTTAAAGCTCTCGACGAGCAGCACGAAATGATCGTTCAAACGTTGAACAAGCTTTATTCTTTATTAGCTAATGGAGACTTCACAAACTTTGTTAAAGAATTAGAAGGCTTTCGCGAATTAACCCGAAATCATTTTGAGAAGGAAAATCAATTAATGATTACTTACAAGGATCCAGGTTATTTTTCGCATCAATATGAACATTCAAGGATTTCCAGAGAAATTGCTAACGGGTTAAACGACGCAAAAAATCATCCGGAAAAAATAACTATTGAATTTTTAGAGATGTTAAAACGTTGGTTTAAAAATCACCTTGCGCTAAAAGATCAAAAGTTGGGCAAATACTTAAATTCAAAAGGCATTTATTAAATTAAAGTGAAAGGACAACTCCTTTACGAATTATTAAATTTTATTTTTCCTGCTGAATGTTTGCATTGCGGGAAAGATTTATCCTCCGGAAACAATCAGTTTATTTGCGATGATTGCTTAAATTCGATTCGCAGGACGCCGCGGGAATTATTGAAAGAGGAAAAGAAAAGAAAATTTGATTCCACAGGGTTTGTAAAAGATTTTTTTTCCCCTTTTATTTTTGAAAAAGAAGGAGCGTTGCAAAGTTTAATTCATCAATTGAAATACAACAACAAATTTGGAATAGGGAATTACTTGGGGGAACTGATCGCTCAATCGGGCGAGCGAATAATCCGAAGCTGGCGCTGCGATTTTATTATTCCAATTCCTCTGCATCCAATTAAGAAAGCCGAAAGAGGTTATAATCAAAGTAAACAAATTGCTAAAGGTATTTCTCAAAAGTTAAATATTAAAGTAAAAAGTAATACTCTGAAGAGGATTAAATTCACCGAGTCCCAAACAAAAATGAATTTGCACGAAAGACGAGAAAACGTAAAAAATGTTTTTTCGGTTAAGTATTTTAATCCCAGAAATAAAAATTTAATATTAGTCGATGACGTTATAACTACAGGCAGTACAATAAACTCAGCTGCGGAAGCCCTTAAAAATAAAGGGGCAAACAACATCTACGCTCTTTCAATAGCGCTTGCCAAACCTTCGGATTTTATTTAATAAAAAGAACACCCCAATAAAGAAAATTTGTGCCAATTAAGATAATGAAAGAATTAAATCTTCAATATTTAATAATTCGCTTTAACTTGAATTTTCATTTGCTAACGTTTCTTTTTTAATTGCCTCTTCTTTAATTTTGTTCACGCTAATAATGTTGAGTAAGGAAATAATATGTTTGAGAACATTCGTAAATTATTTTACCCGAAATCGGTAGCGGTAGTGGGGGCATCCTCAAAAGAAAAAAGCATCGGTTACGAAATTTTAAGATCAATCAAACACTACGGTTTTTCGGGAAAGATAATTCCCGTAAATCCGAGAGCGGAAGAAATATTAGGCTTTAATTGTGTTCACGAAATAAAAGAACTACCGGACAATATTGAACTTGCGATAATTGTAGTTCCTAAAAAATTTGTTGAAGAATCCGTTCGTCAACTAATTGGGAAGGGAATTAAGTCATTTATTTTAATCACAGCAGGCTTTAAAGAGATTGGTAGCGAAGGCGCAACTTTAGAAAAAAGAATAGCCGATTTAATAAGCGCCGCAGGCGCTAATATGATTGGTCCAAATTGCATGGGAGTAATTAATACCCTTGACAATATTAGGCTAAACGCAACCTTTGTAGCCGAAAAACCGGAAAAAGGAACTATTGGTTTTTTGTCCCAAAGCGGAGCGCTTGGGGCGGCTGTTCTTAATTCGTTAAGGGAAACGGATATTAAATTCGCTCATTTTATTAGCGTTGGCAACAAAGCCGATTTAACGGAAAATCAAATCACTGAATTCTGGAATGAAGATGATAATGTTAAAATATTGGCATACTATCTTGAAAGTTTTGAAAACGGTTTAAAATTTATTGAATCTTTTTTGAAAAGCGAAATATCGAAACCGGCAATAGTATTAAAAGCCGGACGTTCCAAAAGCGGTATGGCTGCGGCTTCATCCCATACCGGAGCAGTCAGCGCCCCTGATTTTATTGTGGATTCTTTACTTGCTCAAGCGGGAATTATCAGGGCTAAGAATCTAAATGATTTGTTTAACACGGCAAAAGGATTTGAATCTTTTCCGCTACCCGCAGGTAACAGGGTTGCGGTGGTTACAAACGCAGGCGGACCGGCTATTCTATGTGTTGACGCTCTTGAAGAAAATGGACTTGTTCTTGCTAAATTGAATGACGGTTCAATAAATGAACTTAGGCAAATTGTTAATCCTAATGGAAGCCTTAAGAACCCCATCGATTTGTTGCCGGGAGCCACGAAAGAAAATTATTTCCAAACAATTGAAATCCTGTTAAACGATTCCAACGTCGACGCGATTATTTCAATCTTTGTAGAACCCGTAATGGTAGAGCCCTTTGGGGTTGTAGAAGCAATAAATTCAATACGTTCGCAGAAACCGATATTACAAGTAGTAATGCCTTTACCGGAATTCTGGGAAAAATACAGAAGCGAATCCGCTTACAAATTACCGTTGTTCAGAAACCCTGAAGATCCTGCAATTGTTCTTTCAAATATGTTGTTCTTTGAAAGAAGAAGGGAAGAACTTAAAACAAATAGAAGCGAATACAAAAGATTATTTAAAAAGTTAAGTCGAGAAAATATCAAAGGTAATCCAGTTAATCTTACTTACAACGAAGCGCGGGAATTGTTGAATAAATACGAGATTCCATTGGTCCGGGAAAGACTAATATTACCGGTGAATTTAGAAAATGAGGAGTTAGATTATCCTTTGGTTTTAAAGGGAATAAACAAATTGGTTACTCACAAGACCGAATTTTCGGCGGTTGAATTAAATCTTAATGACAGGCAGGAATTACTCAGCGCAGCCGGGAGAATTGAACAATCGTTCAATAAAAAAAATCTCTCGGTTGAATATTTTTTAATTCAACCTTTCATTAAAACAAAGCACGAATTATTAATTGGCGGTTTACGCGATGCTTCATTCGGTCCTGTGGTTACTTTTGGCGCTGGAGGGAAATATGTTGAAGTTTACAGGGATGTTGGAGTGCTTTCCGCATTTGCAACAAAGGATGACATCCGTCAAATGATTTTGTCTACAAAAATTGGAAAAATAATTTCAGGTTATCGCAACGAAACCCCTGTAAATATTGATGATTTGATTGGCGTCATTCAAAATGTTGCGTTATTATTGATTGAAATGCCGGAAATAAAAGAGTTAGATTTAAATCCGCTAATTGTTAACGAAACTAACGACTTGTTCGCTTTAGATTACAGAATAAGCGTTTTGCGTTAATTTATTTTAATATGACCATTCGTTTTGTTTGAATAAAGCCGCCCGCGCGCAATCTGTAAATGTAAACGCCTGCGCTTAAGTTGCTTGCCTTAAAATACGCTTTGTGTATCCCGGGATTTTCGAACCGGTTAATTAATTCGTAAATCTTTCTCCCAAGCGCGTCAAATATGGAAAGATTTACAAATTCTCTTTGCCTTATTTCGTAGATAATTGTTGTGCAGGGATTAAACGGATTGGGATAATTCTGAAAGAGTTTGAACTTCAGATTAGTAAAATTAACTCTAATGATTTTCGAAAACTCGTAATTCCCGCTTAAATCAACCTGCTTCAGTCTGTAATAGTTAACAGCGTTTGGGAAACTATCCGTAAAGCAATAATTTGTGGGAGAATTTGAAATTCCCCGCCCTAACACAAAACCGATTTTTTGCCAGCGAGAGTAAGGCATTAAACTTAAACACTTTTGTATTTCAAATCCCTCATTGTCAATTTCTGTGGCGGTATTCCAACGAAGCTCAATCGTATTATTTTTGACGAAGCCGTAAAAACTCGTGAGTTCAACAGGGAGGGGCGCATTAAACCAGGTAGTTCCAACTCTAACGCCGTCGGCGTAAATATTTCCGGAATAGCTTCTTTGTCTGAATTGAACGTAACACAAAGTGTCGGCGTCTGTGCCAGAAGTAATTGATAAATCAGCCGGAGGTTCCGCGCCGGCAAGATTTGGATTAACCCATAATTTAACGGCATCGTTACCGGATTGAAAAACGTAGGCTACGACTAACAAAATTGTGCTTCCAATGTTAAGATTATTACCGTACCATTGGAGGCTGCTGGAACTCGATTTGGCAAGTCCTATATTTACAGTGTTTTTAGAACTTCCTTTTCTAATGTAAACGTAGGCCCTGTTTTTACCCGAGACCGTTTGAAAATTCGCGAAATAATCTCCGGAAGATGAGTTAACATTTAAATCCAGCGAGTCTTTAACTGAAATCAAAAAAGAAAAATAAACTACGTTCCCATTGCCGATTATTTTGGAAAATATTCTCTTAACTCCAGAACGAGTAGCTCCTCCGTTCAAAAAAATCATTTTCCCAATACCGGAACTGGCATAACCGGAAAAACTTAAATTTCCGTTAATTACTTGAATGTCGACTGAGCCTGTTGGGCTCTCACTCCAATTAGAAGAAACTGACGTTAAAGTGCCTAAAGGATAATCAAAGTTATCTTCAATTAATTGGGCAAAAATTTTAAACGGTAGGTTAACAACAATCAAAATCAGCGCTAATGAAATTACTCTCATTTTACCTCTTTTGATTAGTGTTAATTTTTATGTATTTAGAATTGTAGAGATTTCTATTTTAAATAAAAAATTCCGCGCTTGGTTTCCACTCCAAAATTTAATAAAATTCAACGAAAAAAGTAAATTGAATGAAATAAAAGTATTAATTATATTTGAAGCTTGAAATTTTGGAAAGGTGCAGGAGTGGTTGAACTGGCACGCCTGGAGAGCGTGTGAACGACTACCGTCGTTCCGTGGGTTCGAATCCCACCCTTTCCGCAATAATTATTGAATTACTTTAATGGAAAGGTGCCGGAGTGGTTGAACGGGGCGGTCTCGAAAACCGTTGATCCTCTTACGGGGATCCGAGGGTTCGAATCCCTCCCTTTCCGCTCTTTAATAATAAATTGGCTTCTTATGAC
>JALWSN010000370.1 GCA_027080245.1 Ignavibacteriales bacterium
ATCTTTACTAGAATCGCCCCCAAAACAAAGGAAATCCCTGTGTTGTAAGTAAATTTACGCCCAGGTTCCCGAGCCATCGGCATTCTAAGAACAGAAGCGACCCAATCCTTGCTGGCGGTAAATGCTTTGGGGTAACCTTTAAATTCATCCCAGCTTAATCCGGCCGTCATAGTAAACAAATTAATTAACCTAATCCTTTTCTTAGCCGGAGCTCGGTCAAAAATCAATCTGTATTCGGGAAAAAATTTGTAAATTGGGGTCTCCAAATCCGGCAGTTTAAAATGCTTTGCCGCAACGCCAAACAACAAAGAAGTAATAGATTTAGTTACGGAATAAATGTTCTGTAAACTATCTTTGCTAAATCCGTTGTAATATTTTTCGAACAAAAGGCTGTCGTTTTTAACAATTATTAAGCTATTGATTTTCCCGAATTTACCAGTAACTATTAAAGAATCTAATCGGTGGAAATTATTTTGTTTAACGGTAAAGCCCGCTTGGGGAAAGCTTATCTGGAAAGATGCTAATAAAAATAATATTAAAAGTGAGTTTATTTTTCTGTTCATATTATTAAATTTAATTTTATTCTTATTTTAAAAAATACGCAACAAAAGAATACTCAACAAATGATTAAAAGCGCAATAGAATTCAATCCGCTAAAACATCACCTTGAATTCATTAGACAATTTATAATTGAAAACAGCTCTTCCGCGCCGGAGCAAGTAGCTGAAAGGATTAAAATAATTGGTCATTCAGCAACCGACGTCTACTTTGGGAAATTAAGCGTGGGCGAAATAATAATTCAAGTTTCAGATTTCTTAATGCGCAATAATCTTCTTTGGAGGCAAAGCTTTTTTGAATGGGTATTCAATAATTCCGATGAATTCAAAATAATTAACTTAAAAGATAATTCTCTCTGGACTTTAAGGGCGGGGAAAAATCCGAATAAATTTGTTCACATCCACCCTGCTCGTAATCAACCCATGGTTATTAGACTTAAAGCCAACACCCTTAAAACCGTCCTTCTATTTTTAGCTTCAGGGAGCTATGGTCCACAAGGCAAAGACGATTTTGCAACAATTAACATTTTAAGGAAAGAATTCTTGAAACTTCCGCCGGTAAAGAGTTTGGCGGAATCAAAAAGATTGGAGTTTTTGATTAAATTATTGCGGGAGCAAATAAGCGTTGAATGAATTTGACGTAATAATAATAGGCGCAGGACCGGCTGGCGCAACAGCTGCTTACATTCTGTCTGGGAAAGGAGTAAAAGTCGGAGTGCTGGACAAGGCAAAGTTCCCCCGCCCTAAAATCTGTGGAGGCGGCGTCGTAAGCAGAGCCCTAAAATATTTTCCAGGCATTTTAAATGACGTCGAATATTTTGCGGTTGATAAACTGAGTATTTCAGAATACAAAGCGGGAAGTTCATTTCAAATAAATTCTCCTTCGCCACTAGTTTATTTAATTCAAAGGGAAGAGTTTGATTTTCAAATACTCAAAAAAGCAATTGCAAAAGGGGCGGTATTTTACCCGGGGAAAAAAGTTAATCACATTGAATTTCAAAAGCCAACAATAACAATAAGAACAGGACATGGAGTTTTCAAAGCCCCTGTAGTTATTGGCGCAGACGGAGCATTGGGATTTACAAATAAACTTGTTAACGGAAACAAAATAAAAAAAATTCCCGCCGTTGAAGTCGAATTGGATTCGACAATCAGCGCAGATTTTGCAAAGTTTGATTTTGGTGTTGTTCCACATGGTTATGGTTGGGTATTTCCAAAAACAAATTCAACATCTGTGGGCGTTGTTTCAATGAAGCCGGGCATTAATCTCAAAACTTCTTTGAAAAAATATTTAACTTTTAATGAATTGTGTTTTAACAAAAAATATTTTCGCGGTTTCGTAATTCCGTTATTTCAGCCCGGCGGAAAAATCAATCTAAATAATTTACTACTTACGGGCGACGCCCTCGGATTAGCCGACCCAATTACCTTCGAAGGCATTAGCGCTGCGATAATTAGCGGGAAGTTGGCAGCCGAGGCGATAATCAATTCCCCCAATCCTAAGGAGGCAATCAACAAATACAAATCCAAAATTCAAAATAAGTTGTTAAAAGAATTACGTTACGCAAATCTACTTGCCTCGATTGTTTACCAGACGCCAAGGCTACGCGCGTTTCTAATTAAAAATTACGGGGTCAAATTAGCTACGTTGATTGCAAAGATTACAAAGGAAGAAACAACTTACGAAGCAGAAATAAAAAAAATCAAAAATTATTTCAAGCTGTTAAAATATTGGAGAGGCAAAAATGGACAAAGAGCTTAACGAAAAAATTATTGAAATAAATAATTTGTTAATTGAAAGATTTGGAATACCCCCTAAAAATAAGCGCAAACCAGACCCGCTTGATTTGTTAATTGCCACCATTCTTTCACAAAATACAAACGACAAAAATTCCTACAAAGCCTTTCGGCAATTAAAAAATGAATTTCCCGATTATTCTCTTGTTAAAAAAGCTCCGTTAACAAAAATTAAAAACGCAATTAAAGTAGCGGGATTAGCCGAGCAAAAGGCAAAAGCAATTCAAAATTTAATTGCAAACTTGCCGGGCAACAATTCTTCCTCCCCCACTCTTAACTTCATTAAAAAAATGAGTAACGAAGAAATTCTTTCTTACCTAACGAACTTCAAAGGAATTGGAGTAAAAACCGCAAGCTGCGTTTTACTTTTTTCATTAAGACGCAATGTTTGTCCGGTGGACACGCATGTCCACAGAACGTTAAACAGAATGGGAGCGGTTCAAACAAAAAACCCCGTCGCCACGTTCGAAATTATTAACAAGAATTTTCCTGAAGGAATTGCTCATTCTTTTCACACCAATTTAATACGATTAGGTCGCGAAATTTGCCTCTCCAATCGTCCCAAATGCAATCTTTGCCCCTGCCGTAGAATTTGCAAATTTAACGAGAAAAATTTTTCGAATTCCGCCGAACCGCAGCCAAAAGAATTCATGCTTTTGGACAATGTTTGAATGTTTGCGATTAAAACAACAACGCAAGATTTTTGCAATTGTTTATTTTGGTATCAACGGAAATTTGAATAAATTTTAGGTTCTATTTTTTAATAAGTTTAGGACTCGATGAGCAGAGCAATTGGAATTTACGGCGGAACTTTTGACCCTATTCATCTGGGTCATCTAATAACGGCGCAATTCGTACTTGAATTGAGAAATCTGGAAAAAATAATTTTTATTCCATGCAATATTTCTCCTTTTAAACAAAACGAAAACCATGCCGATTCAATGCACCGGTTAGAGATGACCCGCATTGCAATTAAGAATTACCCTCAATTCGATTACTCGGATTTTGAGATTAAAAAGGGCGCCATCTCTTACACTATTGAAACGCTTAGACATTTGTCTAAAACTCATCCAAAACTTGAATTAATAATTGGCTTCGACAACCTTATCCTTTTCGACAAATGGAAAGAACCTGACGAAATTATTAAACTTTCCACTTTAACCGTATTAAAAAGAAGAGTTGAAAATAATATTGCTAACAATAAATATTTTAGCTTAGCAAAATTTGTTGAAACGCCAATAATTGAAATTTCTTCTTCGATGATTAGACGGAGAATAAAAAACAATCAGCCGGTAGATTTTTTAATTCCGCCCGAGGTTTTAAAATACATTAAAACAAACGGACTGTACAAATGACGAACGACTATCTTACTACGATCTCAGAAGGAATAAGGAAAGGCAACAAAAGACTTGTGGCAAGAGCAATTTCCATAATTGAAGACGGGAATTCTATTTCCACGGAACTATTGAATTCCGTTTACTCGAACGTTGGAAAAGCTTACAGAATAGGCATTACCGGACCGCCGGGAGCCGGAAAGTCAACATTGACGGACAATTTAACAAAACTTTACAGAAAGCTTGGCAGAAAAGTAGGAATCATTGCAGTAGACCCAACAAGTCCTTTTACAGGCGGAGCTCTTTTGGGCGACAGGGTTCGGATGAATCAAATCGGAAACGACGAAGGGGTGTTCATCAGAAGCATGGCTACTCGCGGAAGCCTCGGAGGATTAAGTAAAAAAACAATCGACGCAGCCGACGTGCTGGACGCAGCCGGGTACGAAATAATTATTTTTGAGACCGTGGGAGTAGGGCAATCCGAATTAGACATCGCTCAAGCCGCCGATACTACAATAGTTACGCTTGTTCCCGAATCCGGGGATTCGGTTCAGGCAATGAAAGCGGGGTTGATGGAGATTGGAGATATTTTTGTTTTGAACAAAAGCGATCGCCCCGGGGCTGACAGCGCTGTAATGTCCCTCAAAACTATTTTAATGATGCAAAAAAAAGAAGGGGAAAAATGGGAAGCTCCCATCGTTCAAACCATCGCTTACCGCAATCGGGGAATTGACGAACTGGCTGAAAATATTGAGCTTCACAAAAAATATTTGACGACAAATAATTTGTTCGAACAATCGCGTCAAGAAAAATTAAAAATCAGAATTAAAAACATTATTAGCAATGAATTGGAATCACAAATCTGGAACGAAGCAAGGGAAGC
>JALWSN010000371.1 GCA_027080245.1 Ignavibacteriales bacterium
TTCCTTCACCGCGCGGAGCGCATTGAGGCTTGTAAAAGTTTACCCCGATTCTGGATTTACCGACGTAAGCCGAACTGTTTTAATTGAAATATTTTTTGACGCGGGAATTAACGGCAACACGCTGACAAGCAAAATTTACTTTAAGGATTCAAATCAAAAAGACGTTCCAATCTACGTTTACAACGACCAATATTCACAAGGGATTATTAAATTCACCCCTTTCAAACCCTTGAATTACAGTAGCTATTATTACCTCTCTATTTCAAGCGGGATTGAGGACACTGAAGGCTTGCAATTCAATGGGGAAAAACTAGTGAAATTCAAAACAACCGGGAAAAGAATTACTCAAAGCAATATTGTCGACTCAATGGAAGTAAGCTCGAACTGGCTTACTACTTCCGGGAACAAACTTACTACGGGAATTGAAGCAAACGAGAGTTATTTTAGAATTCAATCGAAAACCAAGTTCGAAGGCAACTCCGCCGGCGAACTAAAATGCAAATTCACGTCGGACAGCGGGCTTTGTGCGATAAGCAGAAAAACCCCGCTGGCTTTGTCGTTTAACGGTAGCGGCGTTTTCGGAATGCAATTGTTCGGGGATTTGAGCGGCAATCAGTTTCTGTTTCTGTTTAGCGATTCCAACGGCAATATTTCTACCGTTCCGATTGCCAAGCTTAATTGGACTGGCTGGAAATTAGTTGATGTTAAATTAGATACATTAAATATTAAAGGCAAAATTTGCTTCAGTGGAATAGCAATTAAAAAATTAAAAGAAGGGGGCAACGAAAGCCTTGTTTTTATTGACGATATTCAAACCGGAGTTGTTACCGGCATTAAAGATAAAGGATTCCGGGTACCGATGAAATTTGCCCTTTTGCAAAATTACCCGAATCCTTTTAATCCAACGACAACCATTAAATATTCAATTCCCCAATTGGGGATTGAATCCGGCTCGGCGCGTGTAACGTTAAAAATTTACGACATTTTAGGAAGGGAAATCCGCACACTTGTGAACGCACGACAGAAGCCTGGAAATTATTCCGTTCAGTTTAACGCCACCGGATTACCAAGTGGCATTTATTTTTACAAATTAAAAGTAGGCGAATTTGTGAAAGTAAAAAAGATGGCTCTGTTAAAATAGCGGTTTATTTAATTCAAAAATTAGCTTATCTAATAAGCCGCAAAAGCCCAATGGTTAGAAGCGCAATACATAGCAGGAAAATAGTAAGCACAATTATTCCCATGCGGGTTAAGGAAATCTCGCTGAATCCAAACGGCTTGCTTTCGGGAATAAATGTAAAAAGCTTTTCTTTCAAATATTCCCTTGCGCGTGTAAAATATTCCTTTTTTACTTTTACTTTCTTTTCCTGAACGGAATTAAAACTAAAATACTGCAACTCCCGTTCCCTTATGTGTTGTAGTTGTTCGTCCATGTCAATGCGCATAGGCGCTTAATTTACTTTTCTAAAATGTTGATTATTTAATATAATAAATATTTTGTGATAGTCAATAGTTTTGAGCACAATCAGTCCGTTTTACTCCAAAGCAACCAAACGGCTAATTTTAGCGGCAAAAGTCCAATAGTCCTTAAATTAGACCAATCAAAAAACCGCAAAAAGCCGGGCGGTAAAAATTCCGCCCGGCTAATTCAATCAATTCAAAAGCTTACTTTAACGCCGGCAAGGAAGTTCCTTTCCGCGGCGGGGAAAAACTCTCCGCCAATTGCGTTTGCGGCGTAAAGCTTGTTAAATACATTGTTAATTTGCAGGTAAGCTTTTACGTTTTCAAAAACAGGCTTTAGTTGGAACGAGTAATTTGCCAATAAATTCACCACAAAATAAGCGTCTACTTTATTGTCCGAGTAACTTACAAAACCGGGGTAATTCGCAAGGTAAGCGTTCAGCTTTGAGCCAAAGTTGTCCGAGTAAAAATCTCCAACATATTTAGCCGTTAACAGAGCCGAAAAATTGCCTACATTAACATTGGCAATTAAATTGAAAATGTAATTTGGGAAGCCGGCAATTTGATTGCCGCTCAAATCGAGGGGGGCAATTTTTTTCTTTTGTGTTTGGCTGTCCTTGTATTTAATAAACCGCTTGCCTTTGTCGATTTTATTATTGCTTGCTGTGGCGTTAAAGGCAACCGAGAGCGCTTGGGAAAGTTTTAAATTAGCCGTAAATTCAACGCCGCTGTGAATGGTTCTTTCCATGTTGCCCGTAATAGGCTGCCCGAAGCGATCCACTTGCCCCTTCTTAACAATTTCGTTGTCGAAAATCATGTAGTAAAAATTAATCGTTAGTCCAAGCGTTTTACCGCCGTAGTTAGCGCCAAGCTCAAAGTCGTTCATAGTTTCTGGCTTAACCAAAGGCTCAGTAAAATCGTAACTACCGTCGGTTTTTGTTTTGAACTGCGGAAGGGCTCCGCCGCTGGATTCCGCCGCGTCGTAGTAATTTTTTAATCTGGGTTCGCGCGTTACTCTTGCAAATGAAAAATAACCGCTTAAGCTTTTGTTAAATTTGTAATTCGCTCCAAGCCTTGCGTTCAAATACAAGCCATCGATTGTAAAATTGTTCGAAACGTATTTTTCGTTTGAAATTAAGTATTCGTGGTAAGCCAGTTGCGCTTCGCCCAATAAACTCAGGCTTTTGCCGAGCTTGTAATTTTCGTTAACAAAAGCGTTAAAAATATTCTTACCCCCTTCGTAATAATAGTAGCGGTAGTCTTTTGTTAATCCGAGCGGTAAATTTTCCCCGAAGTTAACGCTTCCCCAATGTTTGGAACGGTGCTTTCTGAATTCCAGTCCGGCTGTTAATCTTCCGTTGTTGTGTTTCCAGCTTACTCGCGGAATCCAACCCAATTGAGTGTTTTCCACCATTGCCCGTATTAAAACGTTCGAAGGATTTTGAGCCGGGTGAAAACCGTACTGTGAAGTAAGCCTCAGGTAAGTGGTGTCCGCCCAAGAGCCGTCGTAATCGAAGAACCCGTTTCCAATTACCAAAAACAGCGTAGAGTTTAATTTTAAATTTTTATTAACGTCGTATTCATTTAACAATTCGAAATGGGGCTGGAAGAAGTTTTCGATTTCGCTTGTCCTGCGGCGCGTAGTCCATGTGTAACGTTTGCCGTCGCTTTCCCAATAAGAATAATTTTCTCTGCGGAGTTTAACGTCTTTAATCGTCCACTTTGGCAAACCTGTGTAAGCAAGCCCATCGGCAATGGGACCGCCGTAAAGGTTAATTTGCGTGGTAAAATTTTTGTCGTAGCGCACTGCGGCAATGTAGTAGGATTTAAAATTCACCCAGCTCCAATCCCTGTAACCGCTCGAAAGGATGTTGGACAAAGAAGCGTAAAGGGAGTACTTGCCGCCGATTAATCCGCTGGCAAGGGAAACGTTGTATTTTCTGGTATTGTAGCTGCCGAGGGTTGTAGAAAGAGAGAAACGCCTGTGCGCCGAAAAGGGGGAAGTAATAATGTTAATGCTGCCGCCAATGGAAGGATAGCCAACAATACCGGCGCCCGCGCCGCGTTGAACTTCCACAACTCCCGCGCTGCCCAACAAATCCGGCATGTCCAGCCAGTAAATATTGTGGTCTTCGGGATCGTTTTGCGGCACGCCGTTAACCGACACGGCAATTCTTCGTTGGTCGAACCCCCTGATACTTAAGTAATTGTAGCCTATTCCGTTGCCGTTTTCCGAATAAAAAGTAGTTGAAGGCAGGTAGCTCAGGAATTCCGGCACGTCCTGGTTAACATAGCTGTTTTCAATTTCTTTCCTCTTTATTTGCGAAAAAGTTACCGGAGCTTCGCCTCTGTTGTGAACTACGGCTTGAACTAAAATAGTTTGACTCGAAAGAATTTTGGATTTCAATTTTATTAAAAGCATTTTTGAAAATTTGAAAGCGGAGTAATTTAATATTTTACTCCGGAAACCAAGGAAACTAATTTTGATTTTTTCGTTTCCTTTGAAATTTGCGGTTAATTGAAAAATACCTTCGTTGTTGGTCGAAACGCCGATGTGTTTGCCAACAACCAATACATTCGCTCCCGAGAGAGGCTGCCCGTTTTCGTCGGTTACTTTCCCTCTGATGGTTTTCCCCTGCGCAAAGATTAGCGTAGAAGAAAAAAGCAAAATTGAAACTATTAAGTTCTTCATCGTTTCCTCCAGTTAATAATTGCAAAGCTTTAAACTAAAAAAGCCGTTTTGAGGAAAACGGCAAGAACTTAATAATGTTTCCACCGCCGTTTTCCTACGCTGGTATTACCCAGATCAGGTTCAAGGGTTTGTTCTCAGTCTCATTTAACGAGACACCCCTAACGGCTTTCAAATTTTGTTAATCAAATCTAACAAATATTTGATTTTTTTCAAACGGTTAATTCAAATTTTTAAAATATTTTTTGTTGAAATCACTGCTGTCCCAAATATTTTTTTGATTATTAAAAAACTTGAAAGTCTTAAGGAATAAGTCTTAAGTCGTAAGTAATTAATGTTCGTGGAAAAATTTTCTCCGCGCGTTCTGCAAAATCTCTGCGGACTTTGCTTAGT
>JALWSN010000372.1:0-2043 GCA_027080245.1 Ignavibacteriales bacterium
AATTCTTTAATCATTCAGCCATCCAACCATTCTTTTATTAAAGGTAAGAATGTATCAATAAAATATTTTGATAAAAAAAGAAAACTTGATTGAGGATACCATTCATCCATTTGTCCAACCATCCAAATCCAAAAAATTTGGCCGGGATGGAGTTGGTGGAAAGTCTTAAGGAATAAGTCTTAAGTAACGAGTTGTAAACAGTAAGTAGCTGCCGTTTTTGATCATTTGCGCGCCCCGCAAAGCCCGCTTAGGTTTCCCGCTTTGAAATTAAATCAATTTTTAATAAACTTGCAAATCAAAAAAAAGGAATTTAATCGCTTGGTTAAATTTCCGCTCTTTGATTCTTCCCCGCCCGTTCAATTCAAGAATATTATTTAATCACGGAGGTTTGATGAAATCTTTAAGCCGCCGAATGGCAGTAACCGCCATTTGCGTTGCGTTCTTAACGCCCGTTAAAAATAGTTGCGCTTCCGACACTTTAAAAGTAAAGCTAAAGGAAGTTACCGTTACAGCCTCGAGAATTCCGGAAAGCATTCTTAAAGCCGGCAAGGATGTTCAGATTATTGATTCTGCAAAAATTGAAAGAATTCCCTCGTTGGATTTAACCGGCAAGCTTGTTGCGGAGGGAGTGGATTTGCGAAAACGCGGAGATGCCGACGTGCAGGCTGACGTTGGGATTCGCGGCGGTTCTTTTGAGCAGACGGCTATTTTAATTGACGGAATAAACTTCAATAATCCGCAAACAGGGCACCATAACTTGAGCGTTCCGCTTACTTTATTCGACCTCGAAAGAATTGAAATATTAAAAGGAGGCGGCGCTTCGTTGTTCGGACCCGGAGCGTTTAACGGCGCAATTAATTTTATTCCTATTTCCAACGGCGCTAAAAGTTTCAAGGCTAAAATTGCCGGAGGGGAAAACGGTTATTTTTCTACTCTGGTCGGCGGAAATTTCCCTGGAGCGCATGTGTTTAATCATTTTTCGTTTAAAAAAGAAAAATCCGACGGCTACAGGCGCAACACGCAATTTAATTTAACGAAGTTCAATTACTTGTTAAATTTAACCACAAGAAATTTTTCCGAAAAAATTTATTTCGGCTATCTGGAAAAGAGTTTCGGCGCTAACGGATTTTACTCGGCAAGATTTCCGAATCAGCGCGAGGGCGTAATTACTCGCATATTGTCTTCTAACGCTCTTTGGAAAAAAGGATTCTTTCGCGTGAATATTCAACTTAGCTGGCTTTCGGGCAGAGATGATTTCCTTCTCGATTTTCAGCGCCCACAATTTTACCATAATTTGCACAAAACAACACGGGCGCAGGCAAAATTGCAGGCTTCGTATTTTTCTTACATTGGCGTTACAACGGTGGGATTGGAAAAGAGCTGGGAGGCTATTCGTTCGAATAATCTGGGCAATAGGCGGCGAACGCAAGGAGGATTTTTTCTGAGTCACTCGACGGATCTTCTAAATAAAATTAGGCTGAATTTCAACGCTTACGCTTATTTTTATTCATCGGATGGCTGGCGGTTCTTTCCCGAAGCTGACGTTAATTACCGCGCAAATGAAAACTTGAATCTCTTTGCCTCGTGGGGCAAGGCTTTCCGCCTGCCAAGTTTCACCGAGCTTTTCTATTCCGATCCTGTAACGACCGGCGACGAGAAATTAAAAACGGAGCAAATCACAAACGTGGAATTAGGATTAAAATTTAAGCGAGGCAGGCTATTTGCGAGCCTGACTTTTTTTAATAATTACGGAACAGATATTATTGACTGGGTTAAAAAGCAAGGGAAAGAAAAGTGGCGCGCGACGAATATCGGAAGATTAATTTCGCGCGGCGTGGACGTTTACTTTGAAATACAAAGGGTTAATCAATTAATCAAAAGCGTAAGTGCGGGGTATTCTTTTGTTAATTCCAACAAAGAAAAAAACGGAACTATTTCCAAATACGCATACGAATATTTGAAGAACCAAGTATTGTTGAGTTTTACAAATAAATTTTTCTTTGAATCGGATTTGAATTGGCAATTTCGCTACGCTGAAAGATT
>JALWSN010000372.1:2053-4543 GCA_027080245.1 Ignavibacteriales bacterium
GATTAAACGGGGATAATTATTTCTTAACGGATTTTTCTTTAAGAAAAGTTATTAACTCAATTGAATTTTCAGTTGTTGTTAGCAATCTTTTTAACGAAAGTTATTACGATATTAGCGGAGTAAAGCTGCCCGGAAGGCAAATTAAAGCTGCGGCGACTTTTAATTTTAGGTAAAAGGTTTGCATCCCGCATTTTGTGAAAAAGAAAAACCGCTTTCTCTGTTTTTAGCTGATGTTTCTTGTTTGATTTTTTGAATGAGAAATTGTTAGGTTGTGCTTCGTAGTGCAGATTGGTTTTCCGCGCGTGCGGGAAACAATCTGCTAGGAAAAATAAAAATGCTAAAAAAAATTAAAGGGCGGAGAGACGACGATTGGCATTTAAAACAAACGTTTCAATACCACAACAAAAACTTATTAACTCTTTTCTTACAGTAAATCGATAACCATCGGAAGCTCCAATTAAAATTCATCCACCATCCATCCAATCATCCATGCATCCAGCAATCCAACTTGCCTTGCCGAAGTCGGCGAAATACGGGGTACATCCCGCCACATCAACGCTTTAATGCGCGGTTAATTATTTTGTGCAGGTTCGTTCTGTGAACGCCCGCGTATTCAGCCGCGCGGGAAACGTTGCCGTCAAATTTTTCCAGCAATCTTTTAACAAACTCGGCTTCCACCTTTTGCGCGGCTTCCATTGCGGCTTTGCGTCTTAATTTCTTAAGTTCCTCCCACTTAAGAGAAGAGCCTTCCAAATCAAAAATTTCGTTTTTTAGATTGGGACTGGTTAACTCAATCAGTTCGGGGGTAATTGCGCCGCCGCGACCTAAAATAATTGCGCGGGTAATTAAATTAATCATTTCCCTTACGTTGCCGGGCCAATCGTATTTCTGAAGCAAGGGAATTATTTCCGGCTGGTATTCGGGCGGTTTTACGTTCATTTCAAAGCAAATTAATTTTAACAAATAATCGAACAGTTCGGGAATATCCTCTTTCCGTTCGCGCAGAGGCGGAATGTAAATTAAAAGCACTTCGAGGCGGTAGAACAAATCCTCGCGGAAGCGTCCTTCCTCCACCAACTTTTTCAAATTTTTGTTTGTGGCCGCAATTACGCGGGCGTTGGTTTTAATTACCCTGTTGCCGCCTACCCTTTCAAATTCGCGTTCCTGCAAAACGCGCATTAGTTTTACCTGCGCGTCGGGGCGCAGTTCGGCTATTTCGTCAAGAAATATTGTGCCGCCGGAAGCCAGCTCGAATTTGCCTTTTTTACTCCTGATAGCTCCTGTGAACGCCCCCTTCTCGTGCCCGAAGAGCTCGCTTTCGAGCAGGTTTTCCGGAATTGCGGCGCAATTTACAGCCACGAACGGTTGGTTTTTCCTTTCGCTTAATTTGTGAATTTGCCTCGCCACAAGCTCCTTCCCCGTTCCGCTTTCGCCCATTATTAAAGCCGTGTTGCCGTTGCGCGCAAACAATTCCACCTTTGTTCTTACTTCCTGGATTGCTTTGCTTTTGCCGACTATTTTGGAGTAAGGTTTGTAGAATTCTTCCTCAAGCAATTTCAAGCGGGATTTGTCGGCTTCCTGCTGTAACGCCCGCTGAATGATTAGCTTTAACTCGTCGATGTCGGGCGATTTGGAAACGTAATTTTTAGCGCCAAGCTTCATTGCCTCCACCGCCGTGCCAACCGAAGCGTACTCCGTAATCATTATTACGGGCAAATCCGCCTCGCTCTTTTTAATTTCCTTTAGCAAATCCAGCCCGTTTTCCTCGCCGAGCATTAAATCCAGCAGCGCCAAATCGGGCTTGTTCTTTGCGATTAAATCTAAGGCTTCGCTGCCTGTGTTTGCTTTTGCGATTTCGTAATCCGGTTCCAACAGAAAAGAAATCTCGTCGACGAAGTCGTTGTCGTCGTCTATTATTAAAACTGTCGGCTTCATTTAATTGTTCTCCGTCAATTTAATTGTAAAAATTGTTTTTTCGCCGGGACGGCTGTAAGTCAAACCTATTTTACCGCCGTATTTGTTCAGGATTGTTCTTGCCATTGCCAAGCCCCGCCCGCCGCTGTTGTTCAGCGAAAATCCTTCTTCGAAAATTTTTTCGAAATGTTCCGGCTTCACCCCCTTGCCGTTGTCAATCACTTCAATAAAAACGTTCGGACTTTTCTTTTTCACAATAATTGAAATCTCGCCGTCGCGCCTGCCGTTCAGCGCCCTGATTGAATTTTGAACGCAATTGTCCAGCACAAGTCCCAGCTCGTGACTTTTAATTAAAACTTTAATCTTGTTTGCGTAATTTTTCATTTTTTTGAACTTAATGTTCTTGCGGCGCAATTCCTGTTCGTATTCGGCTACAATTTCCTTAATCACTTCTTCCGGGTCGCAGGAAAATCTTCTGAAGACGGCGTTCCTGATTTCCGTAATTAATTTTTTAACGATTGCAAACCTTACGCCGATGTTTTTAATCTTTTCAGCGTCTAAAATGTCGGCGTCGGC
>JALWSN010000373.1 GCA_027080245.1 Ignavibacteriales bacterium
CGGCGGTTCTTTTAATTATCTGACTAATCCCGGTGAAAAATACATTTATTTTTACCGGAATAATGAGACCTCTTTTTTTGTTAATTTCCTCGGCTCGCTTAAATACGCAGTAAAGAACAGCCCCGAGGAAAAACCTACTACTGCCTTAATGAACTTTGGCGGAAAAATTAGAGGCACGTTTTTCAATAAATTAGGTTTCGAGCTTGACGCGACAAACGGAACGTTTTGGGGCAACAAAAATTTCGCTTCCGTTTTCCCCGAAGCAAAGGACAATTACAAATTCAAATTCACCGAAAAATCCAATTCAGGCTCGAACTATTTCGACAATACTTCCGGCTTTGTAATTTACGACGGCAATTGGTTTGCGCTTAAATTCGGGCGGGACAGGAATTTAATTGGAGACGGAATTGTCAATAGTATTCTAAGCGACAATTCACCGCTGCAAAATTATTTTTCTTTGAAGCTAAATTACAAAGCTTTTTCTTTCTCGTTCATTTATGCCGGACTTTTAGGCGTTAAGAAATTACTTGCAAATCCCACAGGCGAAATTTTGAGGGAAAACCTTACGGACAAATTTTTCGTTTACCACAGGTTTGCTTTGAGCTTCAACAAATTTGCCGTTGGCGCGGGCGAGGTTGTTATTTACGCCAACAGGGGAGTGGATTTTTCCTATTTAAATCCGTTTGTTTTTTTCAAAAGCATTGAACATTCGAACATTGACCGCGATAATACTCTTTTGTTTTTTGATTTCACAAGCTACCATTTGAAAAATTTCAAGTTTTATTCTTCTTTAATGATTGACGATTTGGATTTCAGCAAATTGGGTTCGCATTGGTTGGGAAATCAATTCCTCTTCAACGCAGGCGTTTTTTCCACAGTTTTCGAAAAATTTTTGCCGCTCGATTTTGAAATTCAATATTTGCGCATTGATCCTTTCGTTTTTTCCAACCGGTATTATTACAATAATTACGCTAATTTGAACGAAAATCTCGGTGCGCCTTTGCAGCCAAATAGTTCTACGTTAGCGCTCAGGTTTTACTATACTCCTTACGGGAATTTAACCGTGACGGCGGAATATTTGTATTCCGTTCACGGGGAAAATATTTATTCCAAGGACGGCAAACTTTTAGTTAACAACGGCGGCAGCGTTTATTACGGCTACAGGAAAGAAGATTTGCCCGATGCGCCCTTCCTTGCCGGTCCAAGGGATTACACAAGCAATTTCGGTTTGAACGTTGAGGAAGAATTTTTTAATAATTATTTCCTGAATATTTTCTTGAAATATTACAATCGTAAAATGCCGAATGGTAGAAAAACTTACGCGATTTTTGGAGCGGAATTGAGGGTTGAAATTTAAAAAGAGGAATTAAAACAGCTTTCTGCGGAGCTTTTCCTTGTTAATATGAAGCGTTGGATATTTTGATTTTTAAATGTGGGATAAAGTTTAAGTTCGTGGTTCTTAGTTATTTGTAGCGCGGATTAGTTTTTGGCGCAGCGGAAAACAATCTGTGGAAAAATATAAAAAGATTTAATGCTGGAAAGACGAAGAGAAACTGTCTAAAGTTTTGGTTAAATTAAATAAAATTCGAGCCCTATTTTGAATTTCAAACCTTATTAACCGACAAGTCTCAAAACAAAACAAACCTTATTAGCTTATTTCTAAGGGGAAACCGGTAAACCGATTAGCGATGTAAGTATTGTTACTGTGAATACCCACGGATATTCCGTCGGAATGGCTTTGCCAAATCCGAATTATCCAACTCGTAGCGCCGTAGTTAAACGAGGCGCGGACGTTCACACAGAATTCAGCACAATGGCTAAATTACAATAACGTGTAAGGTTTAACAGTTGTTTTTTTTATGAATTGAATGCCTGATTTTTCAAGTTCTTCCAGAACGGGAATGTAAATTTCAGGAAAGATTGGGATTTGCACGCCCCTTTTGGAAATTTTGTTTTGTAAAATCAAATTTACGACTATTCCTACCGGTAAGCTTACTGTTCGAGCCATTGCGCTGTACGAAGAATCGCCAAAATCAATCAATGTGTGACTTATTTCTTTTATTTCATGTCCTGGAAATTCAGCTTCCGCCTGAATTTGAAGGATTACCATATCCTTTTCCCCTTTTTTGAAGGCTAATTTTTTACTCATTTGTTCTGTGAGAATGTTCAAATAGGAATATTCTTCCACATCGGGTTTTTTGTCGGAAAACAATTCCAGCCAATCCAATTTTTTAATGATTTCGGAATTGGGAGTGACGTTAAGAAATTTAGCCGTATTTTCCATAACTTTTTTCGAATCGCCGTGATTAACTAACAAGGCTAACAATTCAGCAAGATTTTTATTTTTGAATTCCGGTCGTGGCGTTTCGTCCAGATACCCGATTTTTTTCAAGGCGTCAATTGTGTCGCTCCAGCCGATGTTTCTAATGGTTCCACGAAACAAATTTTTAATTCCGTCTAATTTGTAAAGATACTTGTAGTGCAAAGAATCTCTGTTCGGGTAAACTTCAAATTTACCGAGCGGTTCAATTTCAATAATCTTTTTGTGGCGGAAAAGGTGTTCTTTTTCTACAAAGATTTTTTTGCCTTCTTTTAAATATGTGGCAGAAGTATTTCCGGCAAGTAAAACTCCGCGCGGATTCCACGAAAATTTATAACCGAAGGGATTGTTGTTTGCTTCTTTGGAAGGAAGACCTCCGCAAATTGATTGAAACGAAATAATTTTACCGCCTTCCAATTTAATTTTTTTAATTATTTTCATCGCAGCCATGTGGTCTATTCCGGGATCCAATCCTATTTCGTTTAAGAACAAAAGCCCTTTTGCCCTTGCTTGTGAATCCAACGCTTTCATATCATCCGTAACGTAAGATGCCGTTACAAGATGTGTCCCGGATTTCAAACACGCTCTTGCTATGATAGGATGAAAAGAACGGGGTAGTAGACTAACGGCGACGTCTGCATTCTCGAGGACATGATTTAATTTGTCTTTTTCATTAACGTCTAATGGGAACAATCGAATTTTGGAATTGCCTGCAGCTAATTTAAGCGCTTCTTCGGGATATTTCGTGGCTATTGTAAGCTTAATTTCTGGTTTGCGGGAAAGGTAATCCACAATTGGTTTACTTACAAATCCCGCGCCAAATAAAATTACATTTTTCATTTTTACACAAATTCAATTTTTGTTCACTTTAATAATCGTAAGAAGCAATGAATACTTTACGGTTAGGGTATGGAAATGTTTTACTTTTGAAAAAAGCGCTTTTATTATTTGGGGAAAGTCGTTTGAAGGCTTTGGAACTGTCGTTTATTCCAAATATCATTTATTGGTTACTACAATTAGATGCAAAGCGGGGGTCGATATGACAAAAAAAAGTAAATTGTCATTTCGACTCTCGATTTATCGGGGGGAGAAATCTCATCTATTCAGGAATAAAAATATAAACAGATGAAAAATTAGTTTGTTTGTTAAAAAATCCAAATAATCGAGATATTTTATTTGGTAATCTTAAATCGCAATGAATGTAAGTTGTGATTTTAATCATTTCTTGCCAATCGGCAAATATTTATTTTTATAAAAAATTTTTCATAATCTTTAGGAGGTCAAAATGAAAAGAGTTTTAATATTCTTTTTAGTTTTGCTTGCATTTAAACTTTCGGCTCAAAACTCTCAGCAATGGCTAAGTTTTTACAATGCAGCTTCAATTCAAGCGTTTGCGCAGGAAAATAATTTCATCTGGATTGCTACCACGGGCGGAGTCATTCGGTACAACACTACCAACAGTGAAATAATTAGATTCAATAAAAACAATTCGGATATTCCCGGAACGAGAATTAACGACATTTTGATTGACCCAAATAACAATAAATGGTTCTGCGCTTCATCGGCGGGTATCGCTAAATTTGACGGAACAAATTTTACCACTTATGATAGTTTAGCAGGGAAACATGTAACAACTATCCTCGTTACACACGACCAACATATTTGGTTTGGCACCTTGTATAATAATGGAATTTATGTTTATGACGGAAATGCTTGGACACACTATCAATACCCAAGTGATATTAAAATATTTCAAGTATATGCCCTTTTTGAAGATACTAACAATGTTGTATATGCCGGTGGTTATTCGGGCGATGATGAAATTAATATTTTTCAAAACGGCACTTGGAGTTTTATAACAACCGATACAACAAATTCAGCTAAAAAGGTTTTCTATTTTGCAAAAGATAATAATGGTATTGTTTGGGCTTCGGGATACAATCAGCAGGGCGGATTTCTTTTGAAATTCATAGGAATCAGTAGTTTTATTACGACTCATATTAATTATAATCCGGGAATAAATCTATATTATGGTAGTTCTTTCCAAAGTGAATTTTTGTTTGATGCTATAAATAGAATTATCTCGGTTACTTCCACAGGACTATCGTTCTATGACTTAACAACAGGACAAGCAAATGAGATTAACTCCTATAATTATTTTCCTTACAAAGTATATTCCTTAGCTAAAGATAATGGGAATTTATGGGTTGCAACCAATAACGG
>JALWSN010000374.1 GCA_027080245.1 Ignavibacteriales bacterium
ATTCATAGGGGAGGCGTGATGGTCGAACACATAAGTTACGCCGCATTTAATGGCTTCCATTCCGCCCATTAACGCCGAAGCTTCAACCATCCTTAAGTCTAACGCTCTGTCTAATTTCCACCAAAGGTTGTGGAGTATTTCGTAAAAAGAATTCGTTGAGCCTTTAATTTCAAGCCCTTTGGCAAGGCGCGAATAAAAATGCTCGTGAAAATTTACTTGCGGAACGGTCAACAATCTTCCCGCGGCGTTGTAATCTCCGGAATTTATTTTGTTTTGCGAGCGCAAATATTCTTTAAAATTTTTACTTTCGGCGCTTGCTATTTTGCCCTCCTCAATAAACAAGTCGCCAAAGAAAGGAACAATGTTCTGCCTTTCAATCCGGCAAATCCAGGCGTTTCTTACGGCGTATTTTTTTTTGGTTTTCATTTTTTAATTGCCTTTTCTCAATCCAACTTCTCCGTTGAACTGTTTAATTAATTCGTCCCATTTAGGCGCAATTGAAAAACGTTCCTCCCAATAATCTTCGTCGTACCATTGCGCGTTTAATTCTTCCGTCTCCTTGCCTTGTTGTTCTACCCAGGTGAAGTACTTCAAATTGTGAATCGTTTTTTTGTCGTAATAAGTTAATTCTTTGAAATAATCGATGGATTGATTTTTCACTACCGTGTTCCAATCCACTTCCGCTTGGTTCAAACTGTAAGCGCCCCAATTTTCGTTCATTTCGAGCAGGCGGGAATTGTACATTTCCCTTGAGTCCGTAAAAACAGTAAATATTACGTCGTTTCCGTTCATCTCAAAATACTTTGCGAGTTTAATTGCGCTAAGCAAATTGCTGATTGAAGAAATTCCAAGGTAAGGTAATTTTTCAATTGTTTCTTGGCTTACATTCAAGCTTTTAAGAAATTCACGGCCAGCTGGTTCATTGAACAATCTCAATACGCGCAACGGGTCTTCATCGTTAATGGCGGTAACTGCGTCGGTGTTTTTAACGTTGTGAATCCAAGGCACGTGCTTGTCTCCAATGCCTTCAATTCTGTGCCCGCCAAAGCCGTTCATTAAAAGCGTTGGGCACTGGAGCGCTTCCGAAGCAAGCACTTTAATTTGTGGGTTCACTTTCCTCAAATAATCGCCCGCCGCAATTGTGCCTGCGGAACCAGTGGCGCTTACGAATCCGCTTAACCTCTGAGAGCCTTTATTTATTTGATTAAACAGCTTTTCGATGGCTGAGCCCGTTATTTCATAGTGCCAAACGGCGTTTCCGAATTGCTCGAATTGATTGAATATTAAATACTCATCGCTTTCTGCTTCAAGTTCGTGGCATTTGTCGTAAATTTCTTTAACGTTGCTTTCGCATCCTGGCGTGGCGTAAATTTCCGCGCCTATTTCCTTTAGCCAGTCGAATCGTTCCCGGCTCATCTCCTCGGGTAAAATAGCCACGGCGTGAACTCCGAGCAATGCGGAATTAAAAGCGCCGCCACGGCAGTAGTTGCCGGTGGAGGGCCAAACGGCTTTGTGGTAGTAAGGATTGAACCTGCCAGTTACAAGGTATGGCGCAAGGCAGCCGTAAGTGGCGCCAACTTTGTGCGCGCCCGTCGGAAAGAACTTTCCCACAAGCCCTATTATTCTTGCTTTAACGCCTGTGATTTCTTTGGGTATTTCCAGATGATTAATTCCTCCTATTCCGCCGGTCTCGTAATCGTTCGACCAGTTGATTCTGAAAAGATTCCGCGGGTGCAAATCCCACAGCCCAATTCCTTTTAATTCCGCGATTATTTCTGGAGGTATTTTCTCGGGGTTTTTTAACTCCTCGAATGTTGGAAGAATAATGTTCTTCTCTCTGGCGCGTTTTATTGATTTTTGTAAAAATTCTTCGTTTTCAATTTCCCAATTCCATTTTCCCATGGCGACCTCTAAAATAATTCAAAAATATTCAGTGGTTTTTTAAAATAAAAATAATTTTTAATTGCCGGATTTAATTTTGCGCCGATATTATTAAGCAATACACATTCCGGATTCCCAGCGGCAAGTAAATTCGGCAATTGGTCAAATTTTCAAAACAATAAAAATATTAAATTCGGGTCAATAATCCGAAAAAATTTTTGCGGGCGGTTTTATTTGAATACTTGAATCACTGCTGTCCAAAATATTTTTTTGATTACTTAAAAACTTGGAAGTCTTAAGGAATAAGTCTTAAGTCGTAAGTAATTAATGTTCGTGGAAAAATTTTCTCCGCGCGTTCTGCAAAATCTCTGCGGACTTTGCTTAGTAATATTTTCCTTTTCCACGTAAAGAGCGCAAAGGTCTTTTTCACCCCATCCCAATAACACTAGTGCAAATATTGAATTACGTAAGCCCCTTAGGGGTTTGGGATGGGGCGGTTGGTTGCAAATAGAATTTTTTAGAAAGAGTTTTTCTCCAAAACGCATTCTCATTCAATTTATTTTGGACAGATGTGATTTGAATGCTTAAATTTATTTAAGGCTACAAATTACCGTCTGAAAAAGTTGCCGCCTCAAATAAGAAACTGCGTAAAGGATTGTTTGCTCTTTGCGTTTTAACAGCTTTTAAATTTTAGGTAAATTTAATTGTGATTGAGCAAATCACATTTGCAAAAATGCCTGTCAGGTCAAATGTCCCAAATTATTTTCCCAGCGTTCTTTTAATTTTTCCGCAACCACAGGCGGAACGAATTCGCTAACGTCGGCGTTAAATTGCGCCAGATTTCGAATGATTGTTGAATTAAGGTAAGTGTATTTTTCGTGAGGCATCAGGAAGATTGTTTTTAGTTCGTTGTTTAATTTCCTGTTCATCAGCGCCATTTGGAATTCGTATTCGAAATCGCTTATTGCTCGCAGTCCTCTTATTATTCCTACCGCGCCAATTTCCCTTCCGTGGTCAACCACTAATCCGTCGAAGGAATCCACAAAAACATTGTCGAAGTTTTCAAGGGATTTTTCCAGCATTTCCACTCGTTCCGCAACGGTAAACATTGCTTTTTTAACGGGATTAATTGCAACGGTTACGACCACTTCGTCGAACAACTCAGCCGCTCTTTTAATTACATCTATGTGTCCGTTAGTCACAGGATCAAAAGTGCCGGGGTAAATTACTTTTTTCATTTCAAAATTCCTTTCCTTTTTAATGCTTAAAATTAAAATAATAAAAGTAAACTTAGCAACTAATCAATCAAAAATGTAAATTAAGCTGTCGCCTATTTTTTTGTCGAATTTTTTTTCGAAAACCTCCTCGTCTTTTTCCTTTGTTTGAACCGACCTTTCCACAACGATTATTCCGCCGTCGGTAAGGAATTCCCTTGCAAGAAAATTTTTAACGACGGAATGAACGTCGAATTTGAAGAACGGTGGATCGGCAAAAATTAAATCGTATTTTTCGTGCTCGTTCCTTTTGGAAAATCTTAACGCTTCCATTTTGAAAACTTTGCATTTGTCCGCCGCCCCAATTGTATTAATGTTTTTGAAAAGGTTTTTGTAAATAACGAAATTTTTTTCAACAAAATGAACTTCGGCGGCGCCGCGGCTTAAAGCTTCAAATCCCAGCGAGCCGCTGCCGGCGTATACGTCACAAACCGTAATGCCCGCAAAGTCAATAATATTAAGCAAATAATCGAACAGGGACTCTCTTACTCTGTCGGTAGTAGGCCTGATTAAATCTGATTTCGGGACTTTAAGCGTTCTTCCTTTAAGAATTCCGCCAGTAATTCTCATCAAGCCAACCTTAAGGAAATTCCAAAAGCAGAAGCAAGGGAAAAATATTTTTCAGTGAGTAATTTGTTCGACTTCAAATTCTCGTCGAACGCCGCGCCTGCAAAAGGATTGATTCTAACGGGTTTAAATGGAAACGCTTCGTCTATTTTTTTTAGAACGGAATCGGAAACTCCGTCGCCAGAAAGGTACGCCTTTTCGATTGCGCTCAAATTTATTCCCCGGTTTTCGATTTCATTTATTAACAAATTCATTTTAGAAATGAATTGATTGACTTCGGGAAGACGGAAAGATTTGAAAATTAGCGGCCTACCTTTGTTCAAAAGCATTGCGGAAAAATTCAAATCGGAAATTTGTGCGCTTAAAACAAATTTTTCCGCGGATTGCAAAGCCTTAAAAATAGGCGTCAAAGCAAGCTGGGAATGGTCGACCGCGATTAACTTAAATTTGTTGCGTGCAAAAAAGCGGTGCAGCGCCGTTAGAAATTTTCTGTTTAACGCAAGCGTGCAAACTTCGCCGTAGTCCGAAGATGGGAATTTTTCAATTACAATTTCCCTCAAAATAAAATCGTCCGGGTTTTCGTAAGGAACTAAATTTTTGAATTCCCATTTTTGCTGAGTTAAAAATTCTTCGCGTAAGAGTTTGGAATCGAACGGGGTTTGAAAAACCTTGAACGCTTCCGCCGGCAGGGCGGCTGTTACGTTCCTTGCTTTTGGTGGTTTTCGAAGTAAAATTTCATTAAAAGAGGATTGAAGAACATCGACTAATTTCGCTTCTTTTTCGTCGAAGGAAATTAAAT
>JALWSN010000375.1 GCA_027080245.1 Ignavibacteriales bacterium
CGTAATTTGTCCTTCACTTCGTGCACTTCTTTGTAATTTACGTTCTCCAATTCAATCGAGTAAGAAGTTGAATCCTTTAACCGAACCAAAAGCGTTAGAGGTTTTTCTTCAATCTTCTCGATTGAATTCCAGGGAATATCCAACAACTTTTTTTTGTACCTTTTGTATTTCAAATTATCTTCGGAAAATTCAATAAAATATTCGTTCCCCGTTAATTTTTTTGAAAGAATTGCGGCAATCATTCCGGCAAAACCTACTACGAGGTAGCCAATTCCAAAAGCTTTATTTTTATCTCCTAAAACGTAAATGACCCCGACAATAAAAAAATACACGGCATAAAATTCCCAGATTTTCTTCTGTTTATTGGTTTGTTCGGGATAATTTAATATTATTTTGTGGCTCATTTTCACTCCCTGAAAATTAAAATTTCGAACATTTAATTACTTTAAAAAATACTTTAATTCCCAAAAAAGAATTTCTCCTTTAATTTTGAATGCATGGTCGCGCAATGCAAGCAAGTGACACTATTAATTAAAAATTAAAATCTCCGAAATTTACCGTTTCTTTAGCGTAAAAATCAAACGAACCGGCGGGCTAACGCCGGTCCGTAAAATCAATTACATCACAAGCGCCATTATTGCTTTTTGAACGTGTAGGCGGTTTTCCGCCTCGTCGAAAATTACGGAATTAGGCGAATCCGCAACTTCGTCCACTACTTCGTCCCCGCGATGAGCCGGCAAGCAATGCATGAACAAATAATCGTCTTTAGCGTGCGCGGTTAATTCCGGATTAACTTGGTACTTCACGAAATACTTTCTCCGTTCCTCCGCTTCGGCTTCCTGTCCCATGCTTGCCCAAACGTCCGTGTAAATTACGTCAGCGTCTTTAACGGCTTCCACAGGGTATTCAATAATTTCAATTTTACTGCCCATGTAAGCGGCATTCTCAAGAGCGTTTTTAATAATCTGCTCGTCGGGCTTGTAATTGGACGGCGAAGCGATTGTAATGTCCATTCCCACTTTGGAACAGCCGTGCAAAAGACTGTGAGCCATGTTGTTTCCGTCGCCAAGGTAAGCAAGTTTTAATCCTCTCAACTTCCCTTTCTTTTCCTTGATTGTAAACAAATCCGTTAGAACCTGACACGGATGCAACAAATCCGTTAGTCCGTTAATTACCGGTATTTCAGCGTAATGAGCCAAATCCACCACATCCTGATGCGCAAAAGTTCTAATCATTATTCCGTCGAGGTAGCGCGAAAGAACTTTTGCCGTGTCGTGAATGTTCTCGCTTCTGCCAAGCTGTAAATCGTTAGGACCAAAATAAAGCCCGATTCCGCCAAGCTCGTAAATTCCCACTTCGAAGGAAACCCTCGTTCTGGTGGAAGGCTTGGCAAAAATCATCCCTAATTTTTTACCTTCCAGCAAAGGATGTTTTTCGCCCGTCAAACGCTTTTGCTTCAACGAAGCGCTAAGTTCAAAAATCTGATTTATTTCCTCAAGACTCAAATCGTTAATAGAAACAAGACTTTTACCTTTCATGTTAATTGCCATATCCTCTCCTCTAATTTAGTTAATAATTCTCACCTGTTTTCATTTGATTGTTTTCGTAGTCAATTAAGAACAATTTGTTTGGTTAAAATTTGCAATTTCAGTTTTCATTTTTATTCAAAATAAAAGAAAAAAACATTTTAATTCCGTAATTCCCCAAATGCGCAATCCATTAACAATCTGCGCATTAACGTTTCATTTTATTCTTCATCCTTTCACAATTCTTGTTCCGCAATTCTTCTTTGAAAGCTCTCTTGCCTCGGTAATGATTGTCTCCTCGCCGCCGTTGCTAACAAATTCGATTGCGGCTTTGACCTTGGGACCCATGCTGCCCGCGGCAAATTCGCCTTTTTCCAGATATTCCCGCGCTTCCGTTGCGGTAATTTTGTCCAGCGCAATTTGATTAGGCTTTTTGAAATTCAAATAAACCTTGGGAACGTCGGTCAAAATGAAAAAGGAATCGGCGCCAATTTCCTTCGCCAGCAGTGACGAAGCCAAATCCTTGTCGATTACCGCTTCCACTCCTTGCAGCAAATTATTTTCGTCGCGGTAAACAGGCACGCCGCCGCCGCCAGCCGCAATTACAATATTGCCTTCCTCAGCCAACTGTTTTACAATAGGATGGTTCAACACTTCCTTTGGCTTAGGAGAAGGCACCACTCTGCGCCAGCCGCGTTTGGCGGGGTCTTCCTTGAAGACAAAATTGTTCGAGCGGGCTAAAAGCTCCGCTTCTTCCTTCAAGTAAAACGCGCCAACGGGCTTGGTTGGATTTTCGAACGCCGGATCGTCCTTGTCAACCAACACCTGAGAAACAATTGTAACAACCCGTTTGTTGATTTTTCGTTCGGCGAGGATGTTCAACATCTGCCGTTCTATCATGTAGCCGATTCCGCCTTGGGAATCGGCCACACAAATATCCAACGGCATCTTAGGAATTTTGTATTCATTGTAGCCAGCTTCGTTCCGCAGCATGATGTTGCCCACTTGCGGACCGTTGCCGTGCGTAATTACAATTTCGTAACCTTGCTCCAAAAGCTGCAGCAGGTTCAAGCAAGTTTCGTAAGTATTTTTTTCCTGTTGTTGAATAGTTCCAATTTCATTACCGCGCAATAAAGCGTTTCCGCCAAAAGCCACAACGGCAATCTTACTCATAAAATCCCCTTATCTTTCAACACTCTTTCTAACGTAATATCTCCTATTTCCTGCAATTCGTAACGAACCCTTGTTGAAGGCTTGTTGATGTTTAAGATTCTGCCCAAATCAATTGGCGTTCCAATTACAACCGAGTCGCAATCGGCGCGATTGATTGTTTCCTCCAAATCCTTCATCTGCTGTTCGCCGTAACCCATTGCGGGCAGAAGAATGCCAATGTCCGGGTATTTTTTGTAAGTGTCCGTAATGGATTTAACGGTGAAGGGACGCGGGTCGACAATCTCCTTAGCGCCCAATTTTTCCGCGGCTACGGTGCCGGCGCCGTAACGCATTCCGCCGTGAGTTAAAGTAGGACCGTCTTCCACAACAAGCACTCGCTTGCCTTTAATTAGCGAAGGATCGTCCACCGTCAACGGAGATGCCGCCTCGATTATTGTAGCGTTTGGGTTCACCTTCTTGGAATTTTTAATGACGGTTAAAATATTTTCCTTGTCCGCCGAATCAATTTTGTTCACTACAATTGCGTCCGCCATTCTAAGCGAAGTGTTGCCCGGGTAGTAAGTCAATTCGTGGCCCGGTCTGTGCGGGTCTACGACGGTGAAAGTTAAATCCGCATGGTAAAAAGAAAAATCGTTGTTCCCGCCGTCCCACAAAATCACGTCGGCTTCCTTTTCGGCTTCGCGCAAAATAGCTTCGTAATCCACGCCAGCGTAAATAATTCCGCCAAGAGCAATGTGGGGTTCGTATTCCTCAATTTCTTCGATTGTGCAGTTGTGTTTTTTCAAATCGTCCAAAGTCGCAAATCTTTGCACTTTTTGCTTTACCAAATCGCCGTAAGGCATTGGGTGGCGAATTGCGGCTACTTTTTTGCCCGCTTCGCTCAGCAATTTTACAATTTTGCGGGAAGTTTGAGATTTTCCGCATCCGGTTCTAACCGCCAGAACGGCAATTAAAGGCTTCGAGCTTTTAATCATTGTTTCAGCCGCGCCAAGCAATCTGAAGGAAGCGCCGGCTGCGTTCACAATGGACGCTTTTGTCATTACGTAATTAAACGGCACGTCGGAGTAGGAAAAGACCACTTCGTCCACGTTAAATTCTTTAATTAAATTTTCCAAATCCGCTTCGTCGTAAATCTTAATTCCTTCGGGATAAAGTTTGCCCGCTAATTCGGGCGGGTAAATTCTACCGTCGATATTGGGAATTTGCGTAGCCGTAAAAGCCACTACGTTGTAATCCTCGTTGTCTCTGAAAACCACGTTAAAGTTGTGAAAATCGCGCCCTGCGGCGCCCATAATAATAACGTTCTTCCTCTTCATTTTTCCTCCGTTAGTCATTATTCAATATTATTCTACTGTAACGCTTTTAGCCAAATTCCTTGGCTGGTCTACGTTCAAACCTTTTTTAACCGCAATGTGGTAAGCCAACAATTGCAACGGAATAGACGCCAAAATAGGCATGAACATCCTGATTGTGTTGGGTATTTTAATTGAATAATCCACAAGGGAATCAATTTTGTCGTCGTCTTCGTTTGCAATTGCAATCACCACGCCTTTGCGGGCTTTAACTTCTTCGATGTTGCTGATTACTTTATCGTAAACGGAATCTTTCGGCGCAATGAAAACGGTGGGCATGTTTTCGTCAATCAATGCAATAGGACCGTGTTTCATCTCTGCGGCAGGGTAACCTTCCGCATGAATGTAGCTAATTTCCTTTAATTTCAGCGCGCCTTCCAGAGCCGCGGGGAAATTGTAACCGCGCCCAAGGTAAAGGAAGTTTTTCGCATCCTTGAATTTCTCGGCAATTTGCTCTATTTGTT
>JALWSN010000376.1 GCA_027080245.1 Ignavibacteriales bacterium
CCGAGCTAACCCCAAAGGAATTCCTTGATTTATTGAAGGAAAAAGCGGCTGTTCTGGGAATGGACGCGGCTTTGCTTGGCAGGTCGGTAAACGTGGGATTTTCCGGCGGAGAAAAAAAGAGAAACGGAAGTCTTCAATCGTTAATGCTTAGTCCGAAACTGGCATTGCTGGCCGAAACGGATTCGGGACTTGCCATCGACGCGCTGAAAACCGTTGCCAACGGCGTGAACATTTTCCACAACGAAGAAAACGCGGTTGTTTTGGTTACTCATTACCAGCGTTTGCTCGATTACATTGTGCCTGATTTTGTGCATGTTTTGTACAAAGGTAGAATAATTAAATCCGGCGACAAATATTTGGCTCAGGAACTTGAAAAGAGCGGTTACGATTGGTTAATCAATGAATACGAAGAAACTGTTTGAAGGAAGACGAAATGAAAAATCCGAATGAAATAGAAAAAGCCGTCAGCAAATATTCCAATATTTTCATGGAATTTTTGGAGGCAAACAAACCGTTTGATTCTGCCGCGTTGAACGAAATCAGGAAGAAGGCAATCGAAAGGCTCGATTTGCTGAAGTTCCCTAATGCAAAGACGGAGGAATGGCGGCAAACAAGCGTGAGGAAATTGTTGAACGAGGATTTTAACGTCAGCGCTGAAAAAAGAAAGCTCGCAAGCGGTATTAAAGAAAAGTTAATCTTGCAGAAAAATAAAAGGAATCTGATTTTTGTTGATGGCTACTGTTTGAACGCCGGAGAGTTTAATAATAACTTGCCCGAAGGGGCGTACATCGGGAATTTGCAGTCGGCTATAGGCAAAGTTCCCGATGTGGTTTTAAAATACTTTGACAAATATCTGGATTATTCAACCGGTTTTGAAGCGGTAAACACAGCGTTCGTAAAAGACGGGCTTTTTGTTTACTTGCCAGAAGGAACGATTATTGAAGAGCCAGTGCAAGTTTTGTTTTTCTTCGAAAGGGAAAACGAGCTTTCCTCTTTGAGAAATTTAATTGCACTTGAAGCAAACAGCGGCGTTGATTTAGTAATCAACTACTTGGGAAAACCGAACGCAAAGTATTTTGTAAACGGCGCTAACGAAATTGCAATTGGTGAAAACAGTAGGTTGAATATTTTTGAAATTCAAGAACAAAGCCGAAACTCTTACCACGTTCAAAAGAGCGCCGTTTACCAGGAAAGTTCAAGCGCGCTTTCTCATTTCGAATTTACCTTTTCGGGCGGACTAATAAGAAACGACGTAAAAACAAAGCTGGACGGTGAAAATATTGAATGCAACTTACAGGGACTTTACATTGTTAAGGGAAAAGAGCACGTGGATAATCACACTGTAATTGAACACCTGAAGCCCAACAGCTTCAGCTTCGAACTTTACAAAGGCATCCTAAAGGACGAGGCTCGCGGGGTTTTTTCGGGGAGAATATTTGTTGATCCCTCGGCGCAAAAAACAAACGCTTACCAATCCAACAAAAATATTTTACTAAGCGAGAAGGCGGTAATCGACACAAAACCTCAGCTTGAAATTTATGCCGACGACGTAAAATGTTCCCACGGAGCTACCGTCGGCAAGCTGGAAGAGCAAGCATTGTTTTATTTTAAGAGCAGGGGCATTTCCGAAGACATTGCGAAATCAATGTTAATTCAAGCTTTCGCAAGCGATATTATTGAAAGAGTAAAATTCGACGAGCTGCGCGAGTATCTGAATTCAAAAATTTCCCGAAATTTAAAAGAGGTTAAATTAAACGATGGCTGAAGATGTTGTTGAACAATCCGAAAAAGCGTTTGACGTTCAAAAAATAAGAAGCGAATTTCTTATCCTCTCGCTGAAAGTAAACGGCAAGCCACTTGTTTATTTTGACAATGCGGCTACCACGCAAAAGCCACGAGAAGTGATTTCCGCCATTAAAGATTTTTACGAGTCGGAAAACGGCAATATTCATCGGGGCGTTCATTATTTGAGCGAAAAAGCCACAGAGCTTTACGAAAACGCGCGAGAGGAAATTAAAAATTTCATTAACGCCAAAAGCTCAAAAGAAATTATTTTTACGCGCGGAACTACTGAAAGCATTAACCTTGCTGCAACCGCATTGTGCCGCGGCGGAATGCTGAAAGCCGACGACGAAGTGATTATTTCCAACATGGAACATCATTCCAATATTGTGCCGTGGCAAATTATCTGCAACGAAAAGGGCGTACGGCTGAAAGTTATTCCCGTTACGGACGAGGGCGATTTGGACCTGGAGGCGTTCAAAAATCTCTTTACGGAAAAAACCAAATTAGTTTCCGTGGTGCATGTTTCCAATACGCTTGGAACAATTAATCCCGTAGAGGAAATTGTGAGAATAGCGCACGAGCGTGGCGTTCCGGTTTTGCTGGACGGAGCCCAGGCGGCCGCCCATGTTCAAATAGACGTTCGTAAAATTGGCTGTGATTATTACGTTTTCTCGGGGCACAAAATGTTCGGACCAACAGGCATCGGGGTTTTCTACGGTAAGGAAGAATTGTTGGAAAAACTACCGCCTTACCAAGGAGGCGGAGACATGATTAAAAACGTTACTTTTGAAAAAACAACTTACGACGATTTACCCGCAAAGTTCGAAGCCGGAACGCCCAATATTTCCGGGGGCGTTGGGCTTGGCGCAGCCGTGAGGTTCCTGAATTCATTGGACAGAACAGCCGTTGCAAAATACGAAGACGAGCTTTTGCGTTACGCTACTGAAAAACTTAAGGTAATTGAAGGACTTAGAATAATTGGCGAATCGAAAAATAAATCTTCCGTAATTTCTTTTGTGGTTGATGGAGTTCATCCTTACGACATTGGCACTTTGCTGGACGCAAAAGGAATAGCAATCAGAACGGGTCACCATTGCACTCAGCCTACAATGGAAAGGTTCGGCGTTAGCTCGACCGCAAGAGCTTCCTTTGCGCTTTACAATACTTTTGAAGAAGTAGATTATTTCGTTGATTCTTTGCGAAAAATTCTAAAAATGCTTAGGTGAGGAAAAAATGATTAAGCAGGAAATTTTAAAGAATGAAATCATTAATAAATTAAAAACAGTTTACGATCCCGAAATACCTGCGGACATCTGGGAGCTCGGTCTGGTTTACGAGTTAAAGGTTGACGAAGAAAACAATGTTTACATTAAGATGACGCTCACAACGCCGATGTGTCCCGTTGCGGGCAGCCTGCCGCCGCAGGTTAAGGAGCGGGTTCAGGAGGTTGAAGGCGTTAATCAGGTTTACGTCGATTTGGTTTGGGATCCCCCGTGGAACATGGACATGATGAGCGAAGAAGCTAAATTAAAATTAGGATTTCTCTGATGAAGTTTTCTACGCAGGAAGAATATGGCTTGCGTTGCTTAATAAGGCTGGCTAAAGTTTACGGTCAGCCGAAAGGTTTGACTATTCCGGAAATAAGCAAAGCCGAGGGAATAAGCGAGGCGAACGCCGCTAAAATATTGAGGATCTTAAGGCTCGGCGGTTTGTTGGAAAGCGCACGAGGACAAGCAGGCGGCTATTCGCTTGTTAAACCTCCCGAAAAAATAATTATTAAAGATGTGTTAAATATTTTGGGCGGCAGACTTTTCGACGACAATTTTTGCACTATTCACAGCGGCAATTTTAATTTGTGCACAAATTCAATCGATTGTTCAATCCGTTCCTTATGGCAATTAATTCAATTGGCGGTCGACCGTGTTTCGGAAAAAATCACATTAAAAGATTTAATGGTAAGCGAAGAGGAGGTCATTACCAAGTTCCCAATCGACGCAATCGAGCAACAACAGGATTGACATTAAACAAAAATTGTTTCATTTCTTTTAGGTCCAACCGAAACAATTGAAATTTTAACGCCAGTAAATTCCGAAATGAATTTCAAATAATCCTTTGCTTCGTTTGGCAACTCGTCAAAGTTATTTGCTTTTGAAATATCCGTTTGCCAGCCTTTAAAAATTTCGTAAATCGGCTCTACGCGTTCGAGAATTTTCGGGTCGGCGGGAAAGCTTTGTAATTGTTTGCCTTCGAGCTTGTAACCAACGCAAACCTTAATATTTTCAAGGGCACTAAGCACGTCTAATTTTGTAATAGCCGCTTCGGAGATTCCATTAATCGTCGCCGAGTATTTAACGAGGAAGGCGTCGAACCAACCGCAGCGGCGGGGACGCCCAGTAGTAGCGCCGTATTCCGCGCCCCATTTGCGAATGTTCTCGCCCGTTTCGTCTTTTAATTCAGTGGGGAATGGTCCGAGCCCAACCCTTGTAGTGTAAGCCTTAACGATGCCGAAAACGTTTGTGATTTTTGTTGGCGGAATTCCTGTTCCCGTGCAAGCCCCGCCGGTAGTGGGGTTCGAGGAAGTGACGTAAGGGTAAGTGCCGTGGTCAACGTCTAAAAGCGCACCCTGCGCTCCTTCCATTAAAATTGATTTCCCCTCGTCGATTACGGAATTCAAATAATCCGCCGTGTCGGCTACGTACTGCGCGAA
>JALWSN010000377.1 GCA_027080245.1 Ignavibacteriales bacterium
GAATATTTTCGGAAGGTTGAAATTCGCGATAGCTTTCGCCGTTTCGATGTTCGTTGGAGCCTTTATTTACAATGGGTTCAACAATCCAAGCCTTTACAGGTCCAATAATAACGGCGCTAAAATAGCATTGGTTTCCCCGCCCGATTTGGCGCCGGTTCGCCCGAATAAATCTTTGTTCAAATGGAAATGCAAAGATGAATGCAATTATTATTTGTTCGAAATTTTCGACGCCGAAGGAAAGAAAGTATTTTCCAGAGTTTTGCGCAACAATAGCTTGAGGAATTTGGGAGATTTGCATTTAGCGAAGGGCAAAAGATATTTGTGGCAGGTAACCGCAAAATACATTAACGGGCGCGCAATAAAATCCCGCTTAAACGCTTTTGTAGCCGGTGAATAAAAATGGGCGGAAAATATTTTTTGCTTTTAATTTTTTTTGTTAGTTACTGCTCTTACGAAAATCCCCCAACAATAGAGCAAGCAAGGCAATACTTACAAAACTGGCAACTGGCAAAAGCCGAAAAAGCTTTGCGTTATTTGGCGGCTTACGAAAAATCGCCCGAGGCGGTTAAGCTTTATTTTTCCACGCTTTTGAAGGAGGGCGAACTTAAAAAGGGACTGAAGTTGTGGCGGGCGGTTAAAAATTTTCCTTACGCGCGCAAGGAAGAATTTTTGGTAATGGCGGCGCAGCTTTATTATTACTTGGGGATGAGCGATTCTTCCGAGACGCTTGCCCGGCAAGTAATTAAAAAAGGCTATTACAAATTTCAGACGCGCTGCGTTTCCAAGAGCTTTAATATTCTTGGCTTAAATGAATTTGCAAAAGCAAATTACCCCCAAGCTTTTTTCTACCAGAAGAAAGCTCTCGCATTTGCTTTGATTGAGAGAAAACCCCGCCGCAAAGCCGACGCCTTAAGACAGTTGGGAGTTTTACATTGGTACGGCGGAAGGCTGGATTCCGCAATTACTTACTACAAACGCGCGCTAAAAATTTACCGGCAAACAAACGACAAAATTGGCGAGGCAACCACCTTAAGCAATATCGGATTGCTTTACTTCCATTGGCGAAATTGGCTTAAAGAATTTCAGTACAATTTGCAGGCTTTGTTCATTAGAAAAAAAATCGGGGATAAAATCGGACTGGCGGACAGCTATTATTTCCTTTCGCACATTCCGCGGTTTAATAAATCCGTGGGAAAATTTAAGTTCAAATTTCTTAAAAAAAGTTACGATTTAAGTAGAAAAATTGGTTACTGGTGGGGAGCTCAAGTTGCGGGGGCTAATTTACTAAAATACTTTGCCGACTTTAATTCCAAGGATGTTCCATTTAAGTTCGACGAAAATTTCGGCGAAGGGGTGATTTTCAAACTGTGGCAAAAGGCAATTAAAGCGCGGAAAGAAGAAAATCTTTTGAAACTTGAAAATTATTACGGGAAAATATTTCAGATTGGGGATTCTTTAAATTACGAAGCCGTTACTTTCGGAGCTTTGTACCAATTGGCGCAAACGCTTTTAAAATTGGGCGAGTTCAACAAAGCCGAAACTTACGCATTAAAAGCATTGAAGCTTGCAAAGAATTCAAGCGAAATAAAATACGGCGGGAGGACGGCTTTGGAATTGCTGGCAAGATTGCACTTAAAAAAAGGGAATCATCCGAAAGCGCTGAAAATATTGAACAATCTCGTTTCCTATTACGATTCGCTCTATTATTACACGCTTTCCCGGTCTCCCTCCGTTTGGGGTTACGAGTTCAGCTTACAACAGTTGTCCGACCAGCGTTCTTTAACCTTCCGCGATTTGTTGGACGCTTACCGGGCTACTGACAACAAAATAAAATTCTTTGAAACATTGGAAAAAATAAGGGAGCTCCCGCTTTGGAACGCTTCCGAAACCGAAGGGAAAAATCAACAAAGCGTAGAGGAATTCCTTGCGCTTCTTGAAAAATTTATAGGCGGTTCCCGCGCCGACGCGCCTACGGAAAACAAGCTATTGGCAATGTTCAACAATTTACTGCTTAAAGAAAAAAAACGCGAGAAGAACATTTCCAATTTTACGGAGTCCTTTGCAAACAAAATTAGCGTCGGTTTGGAAATGTTTCAAAAATCGCTGCCGCCAAAAACAGCGTTTGTAGAATTTGGGTTTGGCGCCGGCGCCATTTACCCGATGTTAATCAAAAACGGCAAAAGTCAAATTGTTAAAATTCCTTTCGACGAAAAAGAATTCAAAAATTTAATAGTTTTTTACTTGAACGTTTTAATGCGGGGAAAATTCAACCCTGACGACTCGCTCTGGCAGCCGGCTTCAAATAAAATTTTTAAATTTCTGCTGGCGCCAATTTTAACCAAAACAATTATTAACAAGGGAGATGAATTGGTGATTTCCCCGTTGGGAATTCTCAGCGCTCTGCCCTTTGCTTCGCTCGCAAGTAAGAGCGGCGGCGCGGTTCGTTATTTAATTGAATCTCATCCCATTGCTTACGCTCAATCCGCAAGCGATTATTTAAGGAACAAACTCCTTGAAAAATCGAGAATAACAAGTTACGCGGCTTTTGCGCCTAATCAAAACAGGCTTAAACACTCATTCCCGGAAGTTCAAGCTCCGTTAAAATTGTTTGAGGAAAGCAAAGTATTTCTCAATTCCCAGGCTACTGAATCTAATTTTATTGACAACCTTATGAATTACGATGCGCTGCATTTTGCAGGGCACACAACAATCGACGTTTACAATCCATTCCGTTCGGCGCTCAAATTTTACGATAGGGATTTGAAGCTGTCGGATTTCCTCCGTTACAAAACAACGGCTAAGTTAATAATTTTAAGCTCGTGCAGCAGCGGATTGGTTTCCGGCGTAAGCGGCGATTTGCCCACTGCGGACGATTACGTTAGTTTTCCGCGAGTTTTGCTTTCCACGGGAATTAAAGGCGTTGCAGCGATGTTTTGGGAAGCCAACGATTTGTCGACTTCTCAATTATTTAAAAATTTTTACTCCCGCTTAAAAATAAAGGGGAAAGAATTCTGCCGGATTGATTTTGCGCGCGCTCTTTGCCGGGCGCAAGTTTCTTTTACCCGCGCTCCGTCATTAAAGGCTTTCAGGCATCCGTTTTACTGGGCTGGCGTTTATTTGAAATATTAAATCTCTTTTTTGAATTCCGGTTCAATTAAGTTTTTGAAAATTTTAAACTACTTTTATTTGGCATTACATCCCCTTTTAAGTCCGCCAACAAATGAATTTTAAAAGCCTCAAGAGTTCCTTCTTAAATCCAAAATCCGCAAGCGCGCCAAACAAATTTTAATAGCGATGTTTAACCGTTTAAGCTTGAGCTTAATTTAATTATTGCTTAAACCTCTTAAAGTCCGAATGCTTTTGCAAGCAACGAATCCCTTAAAGAAGTAGGAACAAATCTTGATAAGAAAAACACAAGCGAGCTTTTCTTTCCGTACCGGAAAACAGCCGGCGGATTTTTGCTCAGAATTTTGTCGGCTAATTTTTTGGCAAAAACTTCAGTTGGAGTTCCGTTTTGCTGGGAAATGGAAGCCCTTTTTAAAACTTTTTCTTTGTATTTGTCGTAAATGGAATTTTCGGGTAAAGCTTGCATTGTGTTGCTTAAAGCGTTGTCACCAAATCTGGAAATAATCGCTCCCGGTTGAACCGTAATTACATTAACGCCAAACGGCTTTAGTTCAATGCGCAAGCCGTCGGACAAAGCGTTTATCGCCGCTTTCGAAGAGGCGTAAATGGCGGAAAAAGGAGTTGTTAGCATTCCCACAATACTGCCAACGTTGGCGATTGTTCCGCTGCCGCGCTTAGCCATTTCAATTCCTACAAGCTGAGCAAGCTTCAAAGCTCCAAAGACGTTTGTTTTATATTCCCGTTCAACTACTTCCAGGGGAATTTCCAAAGCCGGACCCATTACGCCGTAGCCGGCGTTGTTGACTAAAATATCGGGGAAAAGATTATTTCGGATTAACTCGTTCACAAGCTCTTCCATTTCGGTAAAATTTGTTACGTCCAATTTTTTTACAATCATTCCTTTGTCTTGCAGTTCCCGAAGCTTTTCCGGGTTCCGTCCGGTAGCCACTACCTTTACCCCGCGTTTGTGTAATTCAATTGCCAATTCTTTTCCGATGCCGGAAGAACATCCCGTAATTAAAGCTATTTTTCCTTTCATCGCATTGCCTTCTTAAATTGTTCTTGCAAATATAGTCAAAAGAATTTGTTTCAGGGAAGATATTAAAAGTCCGGATTATAATGAAAATTGCCTCTGTCCAAAATAAATTGAATTACAATTCATTTTAGACAGCAAATGTAAAATTAAGGAAATTTTTAGAAGGAAGAAGAAGCTGGAAAGGTTTAAAGGCTTGGGTGTAACCGGATTTGCCATGCTAAAAAAATTTTCAAAATGTCGTTTCATCGTCCGCATGGTAAATTCCGCGTTGAGCGCTTTATCGACGCCAATGATTATGTCCGTTTAATTAACTATTTCTATTTCT
>JALWSN010000378.1 GCA_027080245.1 Ignavibacteriales bacterium
AATTTGAAAGTATTCACCCTTTTTATGATGGTAATGGCAGAACAGGTAGAATTTTAAATATTTTGTATCTAATTATTAACGATTTACTTGATATTCCAATCTTGTATTTAAGTTCGTACATAAATAAGAACAAATCAAATTATTACAAATATTTAAATCAAGTCAATAAAACAGACCAATGGGAAGATTATATTTTATACATGCTCAAAGCGGTTGAAGAAACGGCTATTTATACAATCGAAAAGATCAATAAAATAAAAAATCAATTGGAAAGAACAAGCGAAAAGGTTAAAAAAGAAGCCCCGAAAATTTACAGAAAAGAATTGATTGAATTGCTTTTTGAACAACCGTATTCAAAAATTGAGTTTGTGGTGGAAAAATTAAAAGTTGAAAGGAAAGCAGCCTCACGATACTTGAAAAAACTAGAAGATATTGGAATTTTAAAATTAGAAAAAATAGGAAGAGAAAAATTATACTTAAATACAGAACTGATAGAAATATTAAAACACTAAGCAGAAAAAAGTAATAAGCAATGCGAGTAAATCGCGAAAAATTACGTATGGATTAACGATCGCAGGGCATTAGAAAAGCCCCTTAAAACAGGGAAAGCTTGTAAATCATCAACAAAACACAAAAACAAAACCAATTAGTCGCTCCTTAAGAAATCGGATTTAGAGAAAAATTGAGGGAAAAACATTCTCTGAAAGCTCTGAAAAAGAAGTCCCTGAAAAGCTACAAAAATTTAGCTTTCATTTTTCAGCTGACTTTTTTAACTTAGTCAGAAGCGGAGTGGGGCGCCGCTGGAACGGAATAGACCCTGCGAAACGGAGCTTTTGAGAAATTAATACATTTGCTCAAAACTCGTTACACTACTATTCGAAATAAAAAAATATTACGTAAAGGAAAACGTAGCGCCTTTGGAAAAACTACTTTATTGTTTTTCAATAACTTACGCGGTCTTTAGTTGGAAGTCGGTTGAAATTACCCCCTCCCACCAAACCCTTACAACTTGTAATTAATTTGTTATTCGTCTTCCTCGGCTCTAAGATTCAATTATTTTTTCAGGATTGTTTTTCACGAACGATTTCCAGCTTGCCGTTTTTTTGTTCGAACGGGTTGAATTAAAAGCGTGGCAGACGGCAACCGACAGCGCGTCGGTTTCGTCGAAAGCCATTTCGTCAGTCTTTATTGAAAGCAATTTGGCTATCATAAACTTCACTTGCTCCTTGGAAGCGTTGCCGTTGCCAACAACGGACTTTTTAATTTCCCGCGGAGAATACTCGCCCGGCGCAATTCCGCTGTGAGCCGCCAGTAACAAAGCCGCTCCGCGCGCGTAACCTATTTTCATTGCGGATTGAATGTTCTTGCCGTAAAATGCGGCTTCGATGGCAATTCCTTCGGGGCGGTAAGTTTTTACCAAACGCCTGAGGTTCTCGTAAATTTCGGCTAACTTCTCCGAAAGGATTTTAATCTTCTTAAGCTCGATTATCCCCGAATCGACGTATCTTAACTCGTTGCCGTTAAAGTCCACAATTCCGTAACCGGTTACAATTGTGCCGGGGTCAACTCCAAGAATTCTCATTCCTCTTCGGCAAAATCGGCGTTAGTGTAAACGTTTTGCACGTCGTCGTTGTCCTCAAGGCTTTCAATTAATTTCAATAATTTCTCCGCTGTTTCGCCGGAAACTTCGACGTTGTTTTTTGCAATCCACTGTAAAGAAGCATTTTCAATTTCAATATTCTTTTCAATCAAAGCTTTGCGCACTTTTTCGAAAGAATCCAAATCTGTTGTAATTTCAAAAAAATCCTCCTCGGTTTGCAAATCTTCCGCTCCGGCTTCCAAAGCTATTTCCATTAAATCGTCCTCGGTAAGATCTTGCTTGGGCAAAGTAATTATTCCTTTATGATCGAACATCCACGCCACCGAGCCTGATTCACCGAGACTACCACCGTGCTTATTCAACAAATGCCTTACCTCGGCAACCGTGCGGTTCTTATTGTCTGTCATGCTTTCAATTAAAAGCGCCACACCGCCGGGACCGTAACCTTCGTACTTAATTTCCATGTAATCAACGCCTTCCAGTTCGCCGGTGGCTTTTTTAATTGCCCTGTCGATATTTTCGGCGGGCATATTTGCGGCTTTAGCGTTGTCAATCGCAAGCCTCAAGCGCGGATTGCCTTCGGGGTCGCCCCCACCCTGCCTTGCGGCGATTGTAATTTCCTTAATCAATTTCGTGAAAAGCTTTCCCCTTTTGGCGTCCTGAGCCGCTTTTTTCCTTTTAATTGTTGACCACTTCGAGTGACCTGACATTTTCTTCTCCTTTATTTGATTCTAATATCTTTAATTCGCAGTTGCGGATAAACTCTTCCGTCGTGATAAATTTTGTCAATCGAATACACAATATCAGCTAAATTTTTATTTTTATCAATTAAATCGACGTAGCCGCCCAATTTAAAACCAATTGCGTCGAACACTTTGTCAGCTCCGTTCTGGCTGAACGAAGTTATTAAATGATCCGTTCCCACCACTCTTGGCGTATTGACAAACCTAACATTTTCAGTAAGGAAAACCGGTTTCATATTGCCCGGACCGAAAGGCGCAAATTGTTCTAGGATTCGCAAGAACTTCGGTGTGATTTCCGAAAAAGAAAGTTTCAAATCAATGTTAATTTCAGGAACGATTTTTTCCGGATCTAATCGTTCTTTCAAAATTTCGTTCATTCGTTTTCGGAAAGCGTCTATTTTGTCAATTTCAATTGAAAGCCCCGCCGCCGCGGCGTGACCGCCAAATTGAATGAGCAAATCCTTAGCGTCGAACAAAGCCTCGTAAATGTTGAAGCCCGGAATGCTTCTTGCCGAACCCTTAGCCACGCCGTCGATTGTAGTGAGCATTATCGAAGGACGGTAGAACTTTTCCACCAGCCTCGAAGCCACAATTCCAATCACGCCCGGATGCCAATCGTTGTGGTGAAGAACTATCGCCAAATCGTTTTCCAAATCCGTTGTTTCCTCAAGCAATTCAAGGGCGTGGGAAAACGTCGCTTCGTCAATTTTCCGTCGTTCGTAATTATCGGCTTCCAATTCGTTGGCAATGCGCTCGGCTTCGTAGTAATCATCCGTAGTGAACAATTCCACCGCTTTCCCAGCGTCACCCAGTCTTCCGACGGCGTTAATCCTCGGCGCAATCGTAAAAATTATTTGCCCTGTGGTTAAATTGCCGGGGTTCATTCTGGCGGATTTAATTAACGCCAGAATTCCGGGGCGAGGGTTTGTGTTAATTTTTTCAATGCCGGCGCGAACCAAAATTCGGTTTTCGTCGGTAAGCGAAACAATATCCGCGGCGCCAGCCAACGCCACTAAATCCAGATATTTCAGAACCATGTCCTTGTGTCCGATTCTATCGGCAACAGCGCGCGCCAATTTAAAAGCCACACCGGCGCCGGAAAGATATTTGAACGGGTAGTTGTCCCCGGGCTTAATTGGGTCAAGAATCGCAAATGCGTCCGGCAGAATTTCTTTCGGCTGGTGGTGATCGCAAATAATTGTTTGCATGCCGTATTTGTTAGCCAACGCAATTTCCTCGACAGCGGTAATGCCGCAATCGACGGTGATTATTAAATCGACCTTTCTGTTAAAAAGCTCTTCGATGCTCTCCATCGAAAGTCCGTAACCCTCGGTGAGCCTGTTGGGAATGTAAATCTCCACGTTAGCGTTAAGTTCTTTTAGGAACATGTACATTAACGAAGCGGCGCACGTGCCGTCGACGTCGTAATCCCCGTAAACGCAAATTTTTTGATTGTTAGTAATTGCGTCGATTACCCTTCGGGAGGCTTTTTCCATGCCGTCCATTAAAAACGGATCGTGTAAGTTATCTAACGAGGGTCTGAAATATTTCTTAGCCTCGAAAAAATTAGTGACATTTCTTTGAAATAGTAAAGTCGCCAACGCCAGCGAGATATTCAAACTATCGGCTAAGGCCAGCGCCCCTTTTTCGTCAGGGTTTTCTTTAAGCTTCCATCTTTTTTTAACCATATTTCCCAATTACAGAAAGAAGAGATTGACGAAGCAAGCCTGTAAGCCGAATTCTGTTCCCTCGCAAAAGCAAGGGCGGCAATTATTTATCTCGACCGAACATTGCTGCTCGGCTCTAGCGGTCTACCCGAAAGAATTGAGAGCGAACAACTCTCTCCCCAAAGGGACTCTTTCTGCTTGACCTTGCACCGGGTGGGGCTTGCCTTGATCCCGACACAAAAGTCGGGACTCCCTTTACGGGACCGCCGTTATTACTAACGACGCGGTAGGCTCTTACCCTGCCGTTTCACCTTTGCCCCGGCTAAACCAGGGTAGTCTCTTCTCTGTGGCGCTTTCCGTAGGCAGACCATTACAGCCTGCCCCCCGGGCGTTACCCGGCACCCTGTTCTGCGGTGTTCGGACTTTCCTCTATTCACGTAGAATCGCCGTGAATAGCAATTGCCC
>JALWSN010000379.1 GCA_027080245.1 Ignavibacteriales bacterium
GTGGGGAACAAGCCAACGCCCTTAATACACCCCAAAACCGTTTTAACGGTTTTCCCAACCCGCAAAACACAATCCCCCAATAACTGTAAACAGGTTTTGGGGTTTTCTTTCCTCTTGAGTATAAACGGCTATCCCGAAGTGATGGCGTTGCCAAAGCCATCGACAATTTTAAGTTGAATTCAAGTAAAATGCTACTATTTTAAGGCAAAGAACTCTACCCCCAAACCCCCTTCTCTTGCGAAGAGAAGGGGGCTTTTAAATTCCCGTTCACCCTTGAAGTTCTCCCTCCTCTTTGCAAGAGGAGGGCCGGGGTGGAGTTGGTAGAAAGTCTTAAGGAATAAGTCTTACGTCGTAAGCGTAGGTGTCATTCTATTTACGCTAACCACGTTCTTTAGAGCGTGGTTTTGGGGAAAGGGAAACCAAGCGTTGAAATCCGTTTCGGTAGGATTTCCACCAAACCTTTTAGCCTTTTAATCTTTTAGTCTCTTTGCCTTTACTCATTTACAATTCTAAATGTGACATCCCATCGGAACTCTCCTTAATTCTTTAAACCTTTGCTACAAAGGTTTCGTCCCTACGGGACTGAATCCCAGCGGGACGACATCTTTGTAGAATTAAAACCCAGAACACGAAAATAGCTCCGGCGGAGCGAAACTTGTAACGGATGGATGGTTGGATGCATGGATGAATGGATGGTCAACATTCTTCACGATTTTAGGGATTCGTTAAAAATTTAGTTGCCGTTACCCACAGTTTTGGCTAAACCGCCCTTAGCAATAACCATATCGTTAACCCACGGATTTATCCGTGGGGAACAAGCCAATGCCCTTAATACACCCCAAAACCGTTTTAACGGTTTTCCCAACCCGCAAAACACAATCCCCCAATAACTGTAAACAGGTTTTGGGATTTTCTTTCCTCTTGAGTATAAACGGCTATCCCGAAGTGATGGCGTTGCCAAAGCCATCGACAATTTTAAGTTGAATTCAAGTAAAATGCCACTATTTTAAGGCAAAGAACTCTACCCCCAAACCCCCTTCTCTTGCGAAGAGAAGGGGGCTTTTAAATTCCCGTTCACCCTTGAAGTTCTCCCTCCTCTTTTCAAGAGGAGGGCCGGGGTGGAGTTGGGAAAAAGTCTTAAGTCGTAAGCGCAGGTGTCATTCTATTTACGCTAACCACGTTCTTTAGAGCGTGGTTTTTGGGAAAAGGGAAACCAATCGTTGGAATTCGTTTCGGTAGGATTTCCGCCAAACCTTTTAGCCTTTTAATCTTTTAATCTCTTTGCCTTTGCTCATTTACAATTCTAAATGTGACATCCCTTAGGAACTCACCTTAATTCTTTAGACCTTTGCTACAAAGGTTTCTTCTCTAAGGGACTGAATCCCAGAGGGACGACATCTTTGTAGCACACCAAACAAAAACCCAAAATTGGAAGGATGGATTGTTGGACGGTTGGATCGGACTAAAACTCATTTAATTAGTTCTGAATTTCCGGAGAGTAATATATCCCTTTATTTATTGGGCTATTCGAGCATTGTTTCCAAATCGTCCCGTAATTAAAGGCCAAAATGCAACGACAATTCTCAAGTTTAATTATTCTTTGCCCATTCCAAAAAGTCTTTTATTCCATTTAAAATCTTCCTTGCAATTAATTTCCTGAAATCGTCGTCCAACAATTTCATTTCGTCTTCGGGGTTGGACATATAAGCCGTTTCCACAAGTGTGTTTAACACATTGGTAGACGCGTTCAAAGTGAAATTAAATTTTCCAACAACGCCGTAAGGCTTTAATCCCGTAGTACGCATTTGTTCGAAAATGAATTTTGCCAAATGAAAATTTTGCTTGTACTTGTAAAATGTAGTTGTTCCCTTTGTAATTCGCGGGTCGGTCGTTAGTCCTATTGAATTTGAATGAACGCTGATTAGGAAATCCGCTCGAGAATTAATTACCTTCTTCAAACGTTTGCTATTGTAAATTAAAGTGTCTTTGCTTCGCGTAAGAATTACTCGCGCTCCTTCTTCCAGAAGCAATTTTTGCAAATGTTTAACAATGGAAAAATTAATGTTCTTTTCCAAATCGCCCAACGAGCCAACGGCGCCTCTGTTTGAACCGCCGTGACCGGCATCGAGCGCAAAAGTAAAATCCGAAATGTCGAATGAATTCGGTCTGTGCTTGATTCTTACAATCAAATTGTTTCCGGAATAGTAAATTAAATATCCCCAAGGCTGCCTGTGTTTTAGCTCAATAATCATTCGGAAATCGTTCTCGGCCGCTTGTCTGTAAGTAATGTTTTGAATTTCCTTAATGGTAGGGCGTTGGACAAGCCAATTAGTGTTCGAAGTAGCGCCGAAAACATCAACTATTAGGCGGGTAGGATTAAATTTGTAAAAAGCCCGGTAAGGCAGCCTACGCCTTAAGCTAAGAGCCACAAAGTCGAAAAGCGAATCTCCGTAAGCTTCAATTGTGCTTGTAAGAGAAGTGGTAGCCGAGTAATTAGAATCTATTTCCACGAACTTTTTGGGAATCCACGCTGAAAGATTTTTGGCAAGCTCAACCCGATATTGCGAACCAACAGCGCCTGTAATCTTAAGCGCAATGCCCGGTTGAATGAATCCCATTTTCGCGCCGCCCAGTCGGTTTGTTCCCAATCCGTAATTTAAATAAGGCATATCGCCCTTGGTTAAGCCCGTTAAAGGCAGCCGCGAAGGGATTGACTGAAACGAATGGTCAAAGTACTTTGTTAGGCTGTCCCCTTTGCTATTAATGATTGTAAAAAATATTCTTTTGTAATTCAGGGAATCTGTCTCTTCGGCTTTGAATCTGCCAACGTAAATTCCCGTCCCTTCGTTAGAAGCTGACGAACGCAACTCGCGCAAAGGAAATTTGTTTAAGAAAAAAGCTTTGCAATTAGGCGTTGCGAAAATCCTTAATTTTACTACGTCTCCGGCGTTTAGCATTAAATCGGAATTGGGCAAGTGAAATTCGCTTAAAATAGTTAAGGAATCCGCGGGTAGGGTTGGTTTTGTAAAGTATTTTCGGGTAATAAACACAGTCGAGGAAATTGAATCTCCGTTGCTTACTGAGAGGAAGTGAAAAGCATTTTCTCCCTTGTTAAGTTTTAACAATCCCGCGAAAGCGCCCGAGGGGTAAAGTTGAATTTTCTTTCCGTTAACAAAAAATTCGGAGTTGGGAAGCGTGCTCCCGGAAAGCCTGTAAGTAGGCGAATAAGAAATTACCGAGTCCTTTTCGGGAACGGCAAAATAAATAAAATTAGCGTTGGATTTCATTTGCGCAAATGCCGCATTTGAAAAAACAATTAACCAAGTTAAGAATATTTTTTTCATTTTTCTTCTCAATTATTTTTTGCTTTTGTAAGAATATGGAATTTGTATTTTAACTTTGCACCTGATATTCTTGCCGTTTCGCATGCCGGGTTTGAAATGGGTGTCTAAAATAGCCACTTCGGCGGCTTCGTCCAAGCCATGCCCCATTTTTTTAATTACATGCGTGTCTCTTACGTAGCCAAGCTCGTCAACGTCCGCTTCTACAACTACGTAGCCTATTAGCTTTAGCCTGTAAACGTTGTGGGGAACCACTAAATTTTTTTTCAAAGTTTCAATTCCTCCTATTGGCTGCGGGCATACGTCCGCGTTGCAGGAGAGAATCTTGAACTCCTGCGGAGGAAGACTTGTTTTGATTTTATGTTTTGGATTTCCGGTTTTCTTTTCGTTTGTTTGAAATTTTTCTTTTGCCTCGAAATTTTCTTTTTTGCTTTTAATTTCCGAATCCAATTTCGCAATGTCGTAGCTTTCTCCGCTTGGAATAGCTGCAATTTCGGCGGCCGGCTTTTTAACCTTTCCTCTGTGAAGTTTGAACGGAATGGTCAAGCTAACCCAAGCGTTTACAATCTTGCCATTATTTTCACCCGGAATAAATTTGGTTGATTTTACTGCCTTTGCGGCCGCTTCGCCCAATCCAAGTCCGGGATCCTTAACTATTTCAGCGTTTTCCACGCGTCCCTTTTTGTTCACGTGCGCGATTATTATTACCTTGCCTTCAAGTCCGTAAAGCTTGGCTTTTTTAGGGTAAACTATTTTTTTAACGATCGCTTCAATTCCTCCGATTGGTTGGGGACAAAGTTCAACATTGCACAAAAATGTTTTTTCCTTCTTTCTTTGTTCCAGAATTTTCTTTGCTCCTCTGTAAGCTGAAATCGGCGGAGTGTATTCCGGGTCGAAATCAATTTTTACAACTTTAATCAACCTGCCTTGTTCGTAACTACGAATTTCTTTAAGCGCTCCGTTTGGGTAGTAAAGTTTAGTTATTCCGTCGCGAATTCCATCGCGCACGGAAAACTCCGCTTTAACCAAACCCGATTCGTAAAAATAAATTACTTTGCCGTCGGGCTTTCCGTCAACGTAGGTAACTTCTTTCATTTCGTTGCCGTTGGGGAAATACCAAATCGATTT
>JALWSN010000380.1:0-866 GCA_027080245.1 Ignavibacteriales bacterium
ATCTGGCTCTGTTCATCGTGGGAATTTTAATCGCTAAAAGAACGGCGGATAAATTCGCACAGCTTTTGGCGTTTGGAATTTCTTTTAGCATTACTCTGTCGGCTTTTGTAAACGCCGGCGTTGTAACCGGATTGTTGCCTACTACGGGAATTACATTGCCTTTCATTAGTTACGGCGGAACAAGTTTAATTGTGCTTGGTATTTCGGTGGGAATTGTAATTAACGTAGCAAACAATTTAAAAAGACAAAGCGCGAACGGTTCAATTTAATGCAAAAGACTAAAGGGAAATATCGCTTTTTAATTGCAGCCGGCGGAACGGGCGGTCACTTGTTCCCGGCAATTGCCGTAGCCGAGGCAATAAGGGAATTAAAGTCCGAAAGCCAAATTTTGTTTGTAGGAACTAAAAGCAAATTGGAATCGAAAGTGGTTCCCGCGGAAGGATTTGATTTCAAAAGCATTTGGATTAGCGGTTTCGACAGAAGCAATAAAATAAAGAATCTCCTTTTCCCCTTGAAATTATTGATTGGCGGAATTCAGGCGTTCTGGATTTCATTTAGATTTTTGCCTAAAGTAGCGATTGGCGCGGGGGCGTATGTTTCCGGACCGGCTTTGTGGACGGCCTGGTTAATGGGCGCAAAAATTGTACTGCTCGAGCAAAACAGCTACCCCGGCATTACCAACAGGTTGCTTGAAAAGAAAGCGGACGAGATTCACATTAGCTTCGAAGAAACAAAAAAATACTTCCGCTTTCAGGAAAAGTTACGCTTGACCGGAAATCCTTTAAGGAACAGAATTGCCTTGCGGAACAAAACCGAAGCAAGAAGGGCGTTTGAATTGGATGAAAATTTAAATACGATTTTTGTAG
>JALWSN010000380.1:876-4425 GCA_027080245.1 Ignavibacteriales bacterium
TAGTCGGCGGAAGCCTTGGCGCTCTTAGCATTAACAGAGCTGTGGAAAATTCTTTGGAGCTCTTTGAGAAAAACAATTTGCAGGTAATATGGCAAACGGGCAAAAATTATTTTAGCGAATTTAAAAAACATCAATCCAACAGAGTAAAAGTATTTGAGTTTATTGATGATGTTGGCAGCGCATACTCGGCGGCGGATTTAGTTGTTGCGCGCGCGGGCGCTACTACAATTGCCGAGATTTCGTGTCTGGGCATTCCGGCTATTTTTGTTCCTTCGCCCAACGTTGCGGCAAATCACCAATTTAAAAACGCGGAAGCCCTTTACAAGCAGGGAGCGTGCGAGTTAATCAAAGACGATGAGGCGCGGGAAAAGCTTGCCGCTAAAGCCCTTGAGCTGTTAGAGTCCCCTGACAAATTGAATTTACTTGGAGCAAAGATTAAAGAAAATTGCAAACCCAATGCCGCAAAAATAATTGCAGAACGTTGCGTTAAATTAGCGGAGGGGGTTTGATGAGAAAAATATTCTTAAATAAATACGGCAAAATTCACATTGTTGGAATTGGCGGATTTGGAATGAGCGGAATCGCAAGGATTTTAAATGAATACGGCTTTCAAATTTCTGGCTCCGATTTGAGAAAAAGTTCCATTACCGAATCCCTTGAGAAATTAGGCGTTGAAATTCACTACAAACATTCGAAGAAAAATATTGAAGGAAAAGATTTAATTATTTATTCTTCTGCAGTGAGTGGCGACAACCCTGAAATTATTGGCGCGGAAGAGCTGGGGATTCCACAAGTTAAGCGCGACAGCATTTTGCGGGAGCTTTCGCTTTTAGGCAACTGCATTGCCGTCGCAGGTTCGCACGGCAAAACCACTACTACGGGAATGATTGGAAAAATTTTAATGGAAGCGGATTTAGACCCGACAATTCTAATCGGCGGAAATTTACCGTTCTTAAGCGGAGCAAATGCACGGCTGGGAAAAGGGGGCGTTGTTTTACTTGAAGCCGATGAATACGACAGGGCGTTCCTACAGATTACCCCCGATTTAATTGTAATTACAAATGTTGAAGCCGAACATCTGGATGTTTACAATGATTTTGAGGGAGTTAAAAAAGCTTTCGTTGAATTTGCCAATACAGCGCCTTTTTACGGAGAAGTTTTTGTCGACATAACTAACAAAGGAGTACGGGAAATATTACCATTAATTGATTCTAAAGTTGTTACTTACGGAATAAGTAATGAAGTTGACGTGCAAGCCTTTAATTACAAGGTTCGTGGGGGAATTACCTCGTTTGGAGTTAAATATTTTGGGCAAAATTTTGGGGAGTTCAACTTAAAACTTCACGGAGAACATAATATTAAAAATGCTTTGGCCGCTATTGCTCTTGCAAGCCGATTGGGAATTAAAATTGAAACAATAAAGAAAGCATTGGGAGAATTTACCGGCGCAAACAGGCGCTTCGAAATATTAAGGCGCGAAAAGCCTGTTATTATTGACGATTACGCGCATCATCCGACGGAAATTGCGGCGACGTTAAAAACGGCAAAAACTTTGAAAGAAGGAAGAATTGTAGCAGTCTTTCAACCGCACTTATTTAGCAGAACCAAAATATTTTACAAAGAATTCGCCAAAGCGTTAACGTTAGCGGATGCGGTTGTTTTGTTGGAGATTTACCCTGCGCGTGAAAATCCCATTCCGGGAATTACATCCGAACTAATTTACAATGAATTGAAAAACAACGGCTTTGAAAATGTTCTTTACTTTAAAGATGATAAGGAAATAGTTCAAAAATTGAACAATTTATTAATAGAAAACGATATTCTGATTGGTCTGGGAGCCGGCGACATTACTTTTTACATTCATCAATTAGCCGATTTATTTAATGTAAAGGAGCAAGCGCTTAATGGCTGAAAAGAAAGCGGAAATAAAATTTGCAGTACTTGAATTCGCCTTGATATTATTGGGGCTCGGAATAGCCGCCGTGTTGAACGATATTAAAGGCAGGCCTCAAATACATTCCATTGAAATAAAAGGCAACGTTTACCTTTCGGGCGAGACGTACAAAAAATTTGCGCGCTTGCAAGACGGGGAGTCGCTTAAAAATATTGAGCTTCAAACAATCATGGACAGATTGAGCAAGCATCCCTACGTTAAATTTGTTGACGTTTATTATTCAGGTAAAAATAAATGCATTGCGATTGTTCATGAAAAATTTTTCACGGCTATTTTGCTTAACAACAACAAACAATTTTTGTTAGATGATGATTTAACCATAGAGCCGTTGCTGCCATTTACCAATAATATTGATTTGCCGGTAATCGAGAATTTAAGAACGCAAGGCAAACACATTTCCCCTAAAAATAAGGAGCTGATAACCGCGGAGAAAATTCTTTATGCGGCGAGATTATTGAATAAGGATTTGTATTTTGAAATTTCTGAAATAGACATGGCGCATGGCGGCGATATTGTAGTAAGATTTACTAATTACGACTTTCAGTTGATTTTGGGGCGAGGTAATGAAATAAGAAAAATGGCATATTTTAACGCTGTTTACAATAGGATGAGAAGGATCAACAACGCGCGCATTATTGATTACATCGATTTAAGATTTGAAAATCAGATTTGCTTTGGCTTTAAGCCAAAATTAATTTCTTATTTGGAGAAACAATCATGAAAGAAAACATTGTCGCCGGTCTGGATTTGGGAACAACCAAAGTTGTGGCGGTAATCGCCAAGCAGGATGGCTTTAACACCGATATTGTTAGTTTCGGAGTGGCTCATTCCGACGGTTTGAACAGGGGATTGGTGGCTAACATTGCCAAAACTTCCGAGGCGATTCAACAGGCAATGAAAATAGCTATTAACCGCGCCAATATTAAGGTCAAGTCGGTTAACGTAGGAGTGGCAGGCGAGCACGTTACAAGTTTAAGGCACAGAAATTACGTTGCCATTACGGGAAAGGACAATGAAATTACAGAGGACGACATTGAACGTTTGAGAGAGGACGTTAAAACGATTCGAATTCCGTCTGACAGAAGGATACTTCACATTATTCCCGAGGAATATTACATCGACCATCAAACAGCTTGTTACGATCCGATTGGAATGTGCGGCACAAGGTTGGAAGCCGTTAGTCATGTAGTGTTGGCTTCGATTCCCGCAATACAAAATATCAAGCGCTCGGTGGAAAGAGCGGGTTTTAGCGTTAATGAATATGTTTTGCAACCGATTGCTTCGAGCGCCGCTGTTCTTGACGAAAACGAAAAAGACCTTGGCGTTGCTCTAATAGACATTGGCGGAGGTACAACCGACATTGCAATTTACCACAACAAGAGTATTAAATATACTAAAGTAATTGGAGTCGCTGGAAATCAAGTTACAAACGACATCCGCGAGACGCTTGGAATAATTACGAGCGACGCGGAGAAGATTAAAATCGACTACGGCTACGCTTTACAATCGGCAATAGTAAAGGAAGAGGATATTTTCATTAAAGGGGTAGGCGGAAGGCGCGACGTTAAAGTCCCGATTTCGTTGCTTACTCAAAT
>JALWSN010000381.1 GCA_027080245.1 Ignavibacteriales bacterium
GTAATATGAACCTACACCAGCGTGGTCGCGGCCCACAATTAGATGAGTACAGCCTGCATTTTGACGAAATAGGGCGTGCAAAACAGCCTCACGTGGACCGGCATAAAGCATATCAAAGCCATAACCACGAATTAAAACCGTATTTGGCGGAAAATAAACTTCTACCATTTTACGAATGCAAGCATCTCTAACATCCGCAGGAATATCACCTTTTTTCAATTTTCCTAAAAGCATATGAATTAAAATTCCGTCAGCATTTAATCTTTCATAAGCTATTTTACATAATTCTTCATGAGCCCTATGCATTGGGTTGCGTGTTTGGAACGCAACGACTTTTTCCCAACCAAGTTCTTTAATTTCTTCCCTTATTTGATATGCAGTTCTGAATGTATCTGGAAAATCTTTTTCGAAATAAGAGAAGTTCAAAACTTTAATCGGCCCGGAAACAACAAACTTGCCAAGAAAAAGGAAATTTGCAACGCCGGGATGCGCTGTATCTGTTGTTCTGAAAACTTTTTCCGCAATAAAATTCAACTGTTCATCGGCAATCTCTTCAATAGCTTCAACTTCTTGAATCGCTAAGACAGGATTACCTTCTACGTTAGGATCCAACAAGGCAATTTTTTTTGCGTCTTCAATTGCCGAAACGCTTTCTAAAATATTCATCACAGGTACAGGAAAAAATACTCCGTCCGTTGTAAACATTTTTTCAGCGACGTTAAGGGCATCGTTCACATTCATAAACCCTGCTAAAGGATTAAAATACCCCCCGCCAAGCATCACTGCATTTGCTGCTGCGCTTGAACTTACAATAACCGAAGGTAAATTTTTAGCTTCTTTTAGTAAATCTTCTCTTTCCTTGTTATCAAATACAAACAACGGATTTAATTCATCCGAGCCATGTGGTTTAATCAAAATGTACTCCTAAAATTTAGTTATTAAATTATTTGAAATTCAAACTATAAGGTTAAGGTCAAGTTTAAGGTTTAGAATATAAAGATTCATTTTCACAATATCTTAGATTTTAATGATTTTATTATTTTATTTAATTCAAAATGTACTGTATCCAATATTTCTTCTATTTCTAAAATGCTTTTGTGATCGAAATATTTTACCCGTTTCCCATATTCTAAATGATTCAATACTTCCAATAATGAACCTCGTGCATAATAATAAAACTTCATTTTATCCTTATTTTGTTGTCTTCCAAAAGCTTCTGCAATGTTCGAAGAAATACTTAATGAAGCTCTTCTAATTTGCGATGTTAAACCATAATCCTCTTTTCTTGGTAAATCTTCCGTTAAGGAAAAAATTAATTCTGCAGCTTTCATTGCCCCTTGCCAAACAGCCATATCTTTAAAATTCTTATACACAATAAAAAAATCCCACTCTAAATCTTAACCTTAGCCTTAACCTAAATTTACATTATCAGTTCAATCACCGCTAAAAAATCCCTTCCTTTCTAAAAACTCCACCACTTTCTCAGCATTTTTATTAACGTCCGTTTCTTCTGTCGTATTAACGACAAGTTCCGGGTTCTCAGGTGCTTCGTACGGGGCTGAGATGCCCGTAAAATCCTTAATCTCACCAGCACGAGCTTTCTTGTACAATCCTTTTGGATCTCGCTCTTCACAAGTTTCGAGAGAAGCTTCTACATAAACCTCAATAAATTCTCCATCCTCTAATAGCTCACGAACATTATCTCTATCCTTTCTGTAAGGCGAAATAAACGCCGTTAAAACAATTAAACCCGCATCTACAAATAACTTTGCAACTTCTCCAATTCTACGAATATTTTCCGTTCTGTCTTCAGGCGAAAATCCCAAATTCTTATTCAAACCATGCCGGATATTATCTCCATCCAAAATGTAAGTTTTTATTCCTTTCTCAAAGAGTAATTCTTCCACGCGGACGGCAATTGTTGATTTACCGCTGCCTGAAAGACCTGTAAACCACAAGCAAGCGCTTTTATGTCCGTTTGCTCTTTGCCTGTCTTCTTTCGAAATTTTACCATGATGCCAATGGACGTTTGTTGCTTTTACTTCAGTCATTTTTTCCCTATAATAAATGATTAAGAATAGTGTCTGTTAATTCAAATAATTTGTCAAGAAATGTTACAATAATTTTTGACAACCATTAAAAATCTATTAAAATCCGAAATGTGTTTATTTACAATATCTAAATCTAATGAAAGATATTCGTGACTAAGTCTATTCCTAAAACCAATCATTTTATTTAATATTTTCTTTTGTTCAACAGATATTATTCCTTTGGCATTAAGAATATCGCTTAAATCAGAATAATAATCCCATTTAGCATTAAAATCAGCAGAAACAATGTGCGCAAAAATATCCAATAAATTCTGTATCAATATATAAATTCCTCGTTCCAAAGTCCAAACCAAATCCTAATCAGATTTCAACGCTTCAACCGTAATGCCGGAATATTTTTTTAAATTGTTCAAGTCGGAAAGATAGGCAGACAATCTATTCTCTATTAAAGACAAATCAAACATTACGTAATTTCTCAATTAAATATTTTCTTTTAATTTTTCGGATGTCTTCCGAATCAATAAACAATTCTCGAATCATATTTTCATATTGAATACGCTCAAATTTATTACGGGAAAATAGAATAATGCTATTATTTACAATTCGTTGTTGTAAAGTAATCTCCGCTTGATTCATGACTACAAAATCTATTTTATTCCGGACAAGCGATTCCAATTCGACGTTAAAAAAACTCTCGTATCCAAAAGGATATTTATTAAAATTATTTTTATTAAAATCTTCCCTTAACAAAACTGCAACGTCAATATCATGGTAATATTCGCTCCCAACTAATGAACCCAAAATATACGCCGTATGAATTTCTTCATATGCTTTCAAGAAATTCGTAATGTCGTTTATTACTTCTTGTTTTAGTTTTCATCTTAAATTAGAGGTTGACTTCAAAGAAATATTTCCCTTAGACTTTGGGATTTTTAGTTAGAATTTAGGAGTCAGAAGTAAGAATTTTTGATTGCGTTGATATATGCATTAAGTAATTTTCCTATTTCAATGATTAAATCGAAAAGATGTTCACATTTACAATAATTTAAATCTCTCGATAATATCAAATAATAATTACATTCATTTAGTTAACCTTGTGCAATATTAAAATATCTGATTTTATCCAAATTACTTTTCTTCGTAAAACCCTTCGGCAATATTAGCGGAAATAGAAACAGAGGCTCTTCTGAATTGAGAAGTTAAACCGTTCGTTTCTTCCTTTGGGAAATTCTTTGTAATTTCATAAATTTTAAGAGTAAACTCATGAGCTTTTTGCCAAACAATTAAATCTTCAAAAGATTTGGATTTTTTCATCCTATCTCCTAACTCCTAAAGCAATAAACCCAAAATTCTTTATTACTTCTTTATTGTAAACCAATTCAGTTCCATCTTTGTTTGTAAATCTGCCGCCAGCGCCAAGCAGGATAGCGTGTCCTGCCGCTGTATCCCATTCCCAGGTGGGACCGCCCCTGAAATACAAATCTGCTCTTCCCTCGGCAACCATGCAAATTTTTAAAGAACTACCGCGAGATAATTTTTCTTTTACTTTGAATTGTGAATAAAAATTTTCCTCTTCTTCACCTGAATGAGAACGAGATTGAACAACAATTAACTCATCTTTTGAAGTTTTACCACTAACGTGTAATTGAGCTGTTTGACCATTAGCATTAACCTTAAAACTCCCGTTTTCAATGTCGCCATAGTAAAGCTCTTTTGTTACAGGAACAAAAATAACACCGGCAACAGGTTTTTGATTTTCAATCAAGGCAATATTAACGGTAAACTCACCGTTACGCTTAATGAATTCCTTCGTTCCGTCAAGGGGATCAACACACCAGAATCTTTCCCAATTTTTACGTTCTTCAAATGGAATTGCCTTTCCCTCTTCGGATAATATTGGAATTTCGGGAAAATTCTTTTTTAATTCAGCGACAATGATATTATGTGAAGCCTTGTCCGCTTTTGTTAAAGGAGAATTATCCGCTTTATTTTCAATTCCAAAATCTTCGGAATTATAAACATCAAGTATCGCATCGCCTGCTTCCCGTGCGATTTCTATTATTTTTTCTAAATTGAATTTTTGCAATTAAACGCCTTGTCTATTAAAATAATTATTTTTTTCGGAAGTTAGGAGTTAGAAAAGAAATAATCTCGTCGACAAATGTTTTGAGATTAGTAAAATAAATTCAAAAAATGAATTTTAAGATCATTTTGACTCAATACTATTGCGCCTTTTAACCATTTACTATTCACAATTTACAGTTAACAATTCAAAAGCAATATTTAATTATGAATGTTGAATGCTGAATTATGAATGAAAATCTTAATGTCTATCTTAAATGGAATGTTGTCCGAAGGACTC
>JALWSN010000382.1 GCA_027080245.1 Ignavibacteriales bacterium
TTTTCGCTTTTGCCCGTTATTTGTTTTACTACGCTGCGGTAAACCGAGCAGGAACTAAGTAGCAACGCCGCTAAAATTACCGTAGTAACCTGTTTTTTATTCAAAAATTTCTCCGTTAAAGTCTAATTTTAAATTTTAATAAGATAATAAGTTAATCTTTTAATAGCAATTTAAATTCTATTATCGAATCGAAAAAATGGAAATTAACGCTTGCACAAGAATTTTTCGATTTTTAACTTAACGTCAAACAGCCGCCAGCTTGGAAAGGCGCGCCGATCTTGTTGCGTAGCTCTCAAGTAATTGGTCCGTAGAATGGGGGACAGGGGAAGTTAAACAACGGGACGGAAGCGTTAATAGAGCCAGACTCTCACAATCTTTCATTAAAGAAACCATTTACAGTTGACAATTCACAATTTACCGTTTACAATGAATCATTGAATTTATTACCTTTAACTCTTATTTTGCAAGAAGGAAAAAAATTTTTGGTTCTCTTTAAGGGAGAACTGCAAACAATGAAAATTAAAACCCAAAATAGACTTCTTCTTCTCGGCGCGGACGCAGTAATAATACTTATTTGCATCGCCGGCGTTTACGCTTTAAGGTTAAAACCGTTTTTCCCTTTTAAAGTAAGTTCGGAACATTCTAATTTAATTGTAACGGAATTAACTAACCCGCAGCAGGGTGCGGGCGGACTTGCAATCGGCGACACAATACTTTCCGTCGACGGCTACGAATTCCGGAATTGGGAAGAAGCGGAACTTTACATGGACACCAAACAAATTGGTTCGCGCATAACGGTTGAAATATTAAAAAACGGCGCGCCTATTTACCTGACGACAAAGCTGGGCAGGTATTATTCGGATTTTGCGATTTTCGTAATTTCGATTGTAAGCTTGTTGTTTATTTTTCTGGCTTTGTTTGTGGAATTGAAATCGGAAGATAAATCAGCACGGCTTTTCCACTGGACGGCTATGGGATTAGTGGCTGTTATTTCGCTCACGCGCGGAGCTTACTTTGCCTTACCCCGCTATTTAAGCCTATTTAACCACTTCGTCTACCTGTTAGCCTTCAACATTACGCCTGTAATTTTCCTGCATTTTACGTTGGTTTTTACCGCAACGGAAACGAAATTTTTCAAAAATGTTCTAAAAGCATTTTACGTTTTTGCAACAGCGCTCGCCTTTTATTTGTTCGTCCTTTACTACGGAACAATGGAATTAAAAAGTTTTGAGGCGCTTAGAAGTTACGTAATAATTTACACTTTTGTATTTCGCCCTTTCCTGTTGATTTCCGTTTTAACCGCCTTGGGGTTGTTCTTTAGCGTTTACAGACAAACTCAAGATTTAATTCAACGAAGGAAACTCAACTGGTTGCTACTTGGTTTTTTAATAGGTCCGGCCACGTTTGTTTTGCTGTGGGCTTTACCGATGATTGTTCTGGGAAGAGCCCTCATGGGCGAAGCGCTGATGCACGTCCTGCTTGCGGCGGTGCCAATTACCTTTGCAATCGCTATTTTGAAATACCGCCTGCTGGACATTAACTTGCTGCTTAACAGAAGTTTTGTTTACACGATTGTTCTTGCCGGAGTGATTCTTCTTTACATTTTAATTTTTTCCGCATTAACGTTTTTAATCAAAGGTGTGGAAAACATTGTGCCGGCAATGGCGGCGGCAATTGTTATTTCGCTTTTCCTGACGCCTATTAAAGACAAGGCACAACGGTTCGTAGACAGGAAATTCTTCCGCATTGAATACGACTTCCGCGAGGAGCAAAAAAAATATTTGAACGATATTAAAAATTCCGCCGACGTTCAAAGCCTTGTGCAAAAGATGGTGGAACACACAAACAAGTTGATTCCCGTCGAACGCATTGGTTTTTTTGCTTTTGCGGACAACGGGAGGATGAAACTTTTGGCGGGCAAGAACGTAAGCGCACCAAATGAAAATTTGATTTTAATAGAAAAGGAAATTCCCGACTTGAGAAATTTTGCGCCGCTTGCTTCCCCAAAAGAAGTTGAGCCCGGACTTGGATTAGAGTCACTAAAAGCAGGAATGTTAGGGGAGGCGAGATTTGCGCTTGTGTTTCCGCTAAAATATTCCGACGGCAAGCCGCTCGGTTTTTTCGCACTGGGACGCAAGAAATCCGGCTTGCCTTTTAACAAGGATGAAATCGATTTGTTAAACAGCGTTGCCACGACGGTAGAAATTACAATCGAAAGAATTCGGCTTCAGGAAAAGTTAATTCGCGAACAACTGGAAGCAGAGCGGCTTGAAGAGCTCAATAAGATCAAGTCTTTCTTTGTTTCCACCGTCTCGCACGAACTTAAAACCCCGCTAACTTCAATTCAGATGTTTACAGAAATGATTCTGAACGACGAGGATATTTCCGGGGAAAAAATCAGAGAATATTTAACGATAATCAACGGCGAGACCGAGCGATTGAAAAAGCTAATCGGCAACATTTTGAACTTCGCTAAAATCGAAAAGGGATTGCAAATTTACAACAAAGCAAAAGTTGAATTAAACTCGGTAGTTGAAAAAGTTGCGCAAAGCATGAGTTACCAGTTCGAAATGGCGAAGATTGAAATTAATTTGGACCCGAAGGACGAGCCGCTAATTATTTTTGCGGACGCGGACGCTATTGGCGATGCGGTTACAAACCTACTTTCGAACGCAATTAAATATTCGCCAAAAAATAGTACGGTAAAAGTTCGCTCCTTTGAACGAAATAATTTTGCCTGTGTTAGCGTAAGGGACGAGGGAGCAGGCATTGCCGAGGAACAAATCGACAAAATTTTCGAACCTTTCTACCGCGCCGACGAAGCCAACAAAATGGCGGAGGGCGCCGGGCTTGGACTTGCCATAGTCAAACATATTGTTCAAGCGCACGGAGGAAGAATTGAAGTTGCCTCGAAGTTAGGCAAAGGCAGCAAATTTATTTTATTCTTTCCGTTGGAGAAAGCATGAAAAAAATCTTAATAGTAGAAGACGACCCGGCAATTTCGCGCGGTTTATTCGATTTGCTGAAATCGGAAAATTTCCTGCCGGAGAGTTGCGACGACGGCGAGGAAGGCTTCGCAAAAGCGTTGCACAATCCTTACGATTTGATTTTACTGGACTGGTGGCTGCCCGGCAAATCGGGAATTGACATCTGCAGGGAATTAAGGCAAGCTGGTTCGGATACGCCGATAATAATGCTTTCGGTAAGGAAAGAAGAAGTGGACAAGGTTTTGGGGCTTGAGCTTGGCGCAGACGATTACGTTACCAAGCCTTTTAGCCCGAAGGAATTAATTGCGAGGATTAGAGCCGTTCTGCGAAGGAAGGTAGAGGCTCGCCCGCAAAAGGAGAGTTATTCCTTCGGGGATGTTACGGTTAATTTTAAATCTTTTACAGCCACTAAAGCGGGTAGGGTGTTGGAACTTTCCCCGCTGGAATTTAAAATACTCAAATTTTTAATTGAACACGAAGGGGAAGCGTTTGAAAGGGGTAAACTGCTGGACGAGGTCTGGGGTTACGATTCTTATCCCACAACCAGGACGGTGGACAATTTTATTTTGTCTTTACGAAAAAAAATTGAGGACGACCCTTCGCATCCCGAACATATTTTAACAGTTCACAAGGTAGGGTACAAATTTAAGAGGTGAGAAAAGGGGTTGCCAAAGCAAATCTTAGTTGTTGGAATTTGCTAAGGGGAAAGGATATTAAAGTAATTACATTCAAACAAAATTTGGGACAGTCACAAATTTTACCTAAAATGAAAAATGTAGCGCCTAAAACAAAATCTACTTTATTATTTTTCAACAACTCACACGGATTTTAGCCGGAAGTTGGAAGCCCTTTGAATAATGCGGCAAGTATTTGAAAACGTCGCGCATACCCAAAACTACTTTTTCCACAATCTCCATTTACAGTAAAAATTTGCTAATCGTGGGATTTTTAGCAACGGGCGTAAAATGGTTGGAGGCAATTTTGCCGAAAACAATGGGATTGTTATGATTTGTAAATTCATCGGAATTTGAGAAAATTCGAATCATTGCCGGCGCCGGATGCATGTATTCGCGGTGAGCAATTAAATTGATTTAGTTTTGTAAGTCATCGGAGAAATGCCCTTTGTGCTTCCCTTTAGAAAATTTTGCCTTGTTAAATTCCGATGATTTACCTTTTGGAATGGTCAAACTATTCCATTCGTTGCCCTTAATCATTTTGCCAATAAAAACAATCTGCCCAATATGATAAGCATAATGAGCCAATTGACGATTAAAAGCTTCAATAATGGTGTGTTCTTGATTCCTGATGAAAATTTGGGCGTTAAAATTCTCTTCATTTATTGAATCTAATGCCGAAAACAAACAGTTCCAGCCTTCGCGCCACTTTTCCAAAAGTTCATCTTTACTCTTAATTACAAATTCAAAT
>JALWSN010000383.1 GCA_027080245.1 Ignavibacteriales bacterium
CCTCCATTCTAATCCCTTTTTAACCCTTTCAAATTTTAACTTAAATTAACTTCAATCAATGTTAGGTGAAGAGATGAAAAGAATCATTCTTTTCTCTCTTCTTCTTTTTGCCGGGCTAAATCTTAATTTAATTGCTCAGGATTCAACCCGCGTAAAAGAGCTGGAAGAGAGAATTAAAAAATTAGAAGAGAAAATGGAACAAAACGAATTGCAAAATTTAATTTCCGAAGCGGAAAAAATTTCTTCTGAAAAAAAAGAGAAAACAAAACTCAAAACTTTCAATAGCGGGCAACGCTCTTTGCAGGCAATCAATCCCGAAATAAGCGTTACCGGCGACCAATATTTTCAATACGTTCCAGCCGCTCAATATAAAAGCCCGGGAGAAAGAACGGGCGGGTATTTCAGAACGCTTGGAGTTCACATCCAAAGCAACTTAGACCCTTACAGCTTTGCAAAAGCCACGTTAGAATTCAATCCAAATGGCTTTGAGCTTGGCGAAGCTTACATGACCTGGACGGACTTCTTACCCAGAATCAGCTTGACCGTTGGAAAGTTCCGTCAGCAGTTTGGCGTTGTTAATCGTTGGCACGTTCATTCGCTCGACCAAATCGATTTTCCTCTCGCCCTCACAACAATCCTCGGCGAAGACGGACTTAATCAAATCGGGTTTTCTTTCGATTGGCTAACGCCTTCGTTAACGGCGGACGCAAACGAACTGACTTTTCAATTAACAAACGGGCAGAACAGTCATTTGTTTTCCGGCGATTTGTTCTTCTTCCCGTCGGCTTTAATTCATTTTAAAAACTATTACGATTTATCTACGAACACTTACCTTGAGTTCGGGCTGACAGGAATGGTTGGGTTCAACAATCGCAAAGGGGAAACAAATGGTTCGAAAATTTCCGAGCCAACAAGGCTGACAAAATTAGCGGGCGCGGATCTAACGGTGGCTTGGGAGCCCGTCAATCAAGCCCTTTACAAAGGTTTTACCTGGCGCTCGGAAATTTACTATGCCGACAAGGAACTGCCGAACCAAGTACGTATTAAGGCTTTCGGAGGTTATTCCTACTTTGAATACAAACTGGCGGAACAATGGCAGGCGGGATTGAGAATTGATTACACTCAACCTTTCGAACAATTCAACGCAGGCAAATATCTTTACCAATTTGCGCCTTACATTACTTGGCTTCAGAGCCATTGGGTAAAATTAAGGCTACAATACAATTACCTTAACGGAAGCGACGCCGTTCAATCGAACACAATCAGACTGCAATTGGTTTGGGCAGCAGGACCACACAAACACGACAGATATTAAGGAGAACTACAATGAAAAAAATAGATTCAATCATATTTGCCCTTTTGATTTTTTCTTCGTTGAGCTTAGCTTCAGACAAATTATTCGTGGTTACCACACTTTCAACTTACGCAGATATTGCAAAAAAAATTGGCAAGGACAAAATAGAAGTTCATTACATCGTGCAGGGCAATCAGGACGCACATTTTGTTCGCCCAAAACCCAGCTTTGCCGAACTGCTTAGTAAAGCCGACGTCTTTGTTTCAACGGGACTCGATTTAGAACTCTGGGTTCCTTCGTTAGTGGATATGTCCAAGAACGACAAGATTCGCTCGGGGCAGAAAGGATTTGTAGCTGCCGCGGACGGAATTCATTTGCTCGACAAACCAACCGTACTTTCAAGAAGCGAAGGCGGGCTTCACATTTACGGCAATCCGCACATTACTTCCAGTCCGCTGAATTTAAAAACAATTGCCGAAAACATTACAATTGGACTTGAGAGGAATGATCCTGCAAACTCCCGTTTTTACGAAGCGAACTTAAAAGATTTCAAGAACAAAATAGACGAAAAGCTTTTCGGCGTTAAGCTTGTAAAGCTAATGGGCGGGGCGCTTCTTACAAAATTAGCCCTTTCAGGTCGCTTGTTTGATTTTCTCTCAAGCAAAGAATTCAAAGGGAAAAAATTACTGGAGTACCTTGGCGGCTGGCTGAAAAAAGCCCTGCTGTTACGCGGCAAAAAAATTGTAACCTACCACAAAAATTGGATTTACTTTACAAGGCTTTTTGGCTTGCAAGTTGTAGGACACGTCGAACCTAAACCCGGGATTCCCCCGTCGCCAAAACACGTTCAAGAATTGGTTAGTCAAATGAGAAGCAACGGCGTAAAAGTTGTGTTGTCCGCCAATTATTTCAGCGAAAGCAAAGTAAGAAAAATTTGTTCGAAAGTTGGCGCAACGCCGGTAATTGTGCCAATGTACGTTGGCGGCGCAAAAGGCGCCGGGGACGTTTTCAAATTAATTGAATTGTGGATTGACAAACTTAACGCGGCTTTTAATGCGGTTCATTAAACTTTAAGCAAAGCTTAAGATAAAGGAGTTTGAAATGCACTTAAGTATCTGGGACATAATGGGACCTGCTTTTTTCGAATGTTTGATTTTAGTGGGAATTCATTCTTACCTTGGACTACACGTAATTCGTAGAAAAGTAATTTTTGTAGATTTGGCACTTGCACAGATTGCTGCGCTTGGCGCTACCGTCGGATTTTTATTTGGAATTATGCCGGGAACGCAAGGTGCATATTGGTTTTCGTTAACCTTTGCCATTATTGGCGCGGCGGTTTTTTCAATCTCAAGAATCAGGCACGAAAAGATTCCTCAGGAAGCGGTCATCGGATTGGTTTACGCAATTGCCGCGGCAGTAGCTATTTTGGTAATAGACAAAGCGCCGCATGGAGCCGAGCACATTAAAGAATTGCTAACGGGCAGCATCCTCTGGGTTAAATGGAAAACAATTGAACAGGCTGCCATTGTTTACGCGCTCGTCGGAGTTTTTCATTTTATTTTCAAGGACAAATTTATTTTAATTTCCGAAAATCCCGAAAAGGCTTACGAACGAGGGCTTTCGGTTCGTTTTTGGGATTTCCTTTTCTACGTCTCTTTCGGAGTGGTAATCACTCATTCGGTGGGAACGGCCGGCGTGCTTTTGGTTTTTGTGTTCCTTGTAGTGCCTGCAATTACTTCAATGTTAATTACTGACGTGCTTTGGAAACAGCTTGTGATTGGTTGGGCTATGGGGCTATTTGTTACTGTTATAGGGCTTTACATTTCTTACGAGGCAGATTTGCCAAGCGGTCCTACGGTTGTGGCTTTTTACGGTTTTGTTTTAACACTTGTTGCCATTGGTCTTTATTTATTTAAGGCACAGCGAAAGTCAAAGGCTCTGGGGAATGTTGCTTTAGGTTTGGGCGCCATTTTGTTTGTTACTTTTGCAATTGTCTCGATGGGCAAAGCATTTAAGAGTTCTCAAATTAATCATTACGAAAGCGCTTCGGAAAAAATCTTCATGGATAGCTCTATTGAGAAAATTAAAAAATTACAGGGGAAAGAATTACAGAACTTTATCGAAAAACAAAGCAACATTGATTCCTTAACAATTTATTTTAACGTAATAAAGGACAAATTTTCCAGGTTTGAAATTGCAAAAAGAATTACGCGGTTAAATTCAAAACGGGGGATAAGTTTAATGCTGCAATTATTGAACGACGATTCCCTGCCGTTTGTTAATCAGGAAATTGCCGATGAAATTAAAAAAGCAATGAAGCTAAACTTTAATTACGACGCGCTTGGAAGCAAAAAAGCTAACCAAGCGGCGTTTAAGAAAATTAAAAAGTGGTTAGAAAACAATTAACTTGAATTAAAACTAACAGACTTGAAAACAAGCGTTAAAGGAAACATTAGTAATTACAGGCTCTTACAAGCCTAAGCGAAGGATTGCCCTTTGTTTTCAAGGCGAAATAAAATTTAAAGCACAGCGTAGTTGAAAAGCAATCAGGCAAACTTGAGCTGAAAAATTTTTACTTTAGCTTGGATTTTAACCTGCCGCGAATTCCCGAGTACTTGCTTAATTCCGCAACTACGGAGCCAATAATAATTTTTGTCTCTACCTTAACGGGCATTTTGCGTTCGTCGTCCGTGAGCCAAATTAAAATACTCCCCGTGCTTTTGAATAATCCACCTTTAATTATTTTGGGCTCCAGCAAAATGCAGTTAAATTTTCCGGCTTCCACTTCGACGGAGGTTTTGCCAAGATAGACAACAGCCAAAGGGTAAACTTTGTTTTTGTAAAAATTTTGAAGTCGAATAGTGTCCCCTTTTTGTTTACCTGAAAAATCAAGCGTTCTAAAAAAATAGAAAGCCGAGACAATATCATTAACATAAGGAGGCATTTTGAAAACGCCTTCGGAAGTAACGGCAATGTGTTTTGCTTGGTCGAAAAACGCCGCGTAGTCCCTTTTGTATTTTCCTTCGCGAATGTGTTGCTCGAACCGCCAAGGGAACAATCCCACAGTGTCCAGGTAAGTGGCGTAATTATCGCGTACTTTGTAGAATAAGTCAAAGGT
>JALWSN010000384.1 GCA_027080245.1 Ignavibacteriales bacterium
ATATAAGCTACTGTAGCAAATAAAGCACCGCCGCTTAAAAATGCACCTGCTAAAAATACAACCGGAAGCATAGGACCATGCCAGTAAGGCTTGGCTATAGTGTTTGCAAAAACTCCACCAACACCTCCGTGGAATGCAAATGCCAAAGGAACACTCCAAATACCAAGTGCTATCAATATAGTAGTTATATTTTTTCTCTTTTCACCTACAACTTGCTCTTTTCTAATGGCAAAATACAATTCTAAACACAATGTAACAAAATATGCTGAATATAAAACTGCCATCCATCCCATCATAGAGTGAAGGTTTGGATCTAGTATAAGTTTGAAAGCTCTTAAAGGATGACCAAGGTCGATACCTATCGCCATCATAGCTCCAACCAAAGTAGCAATAGCAACAAGAAGTGCCATTTTACCTACTTTTTTAACTGCTTCTATGTGAAAAACATAAGTCATAACTGATATCATCAAAGCTCCGGCGGACAAACCTATAAGCCAGATATATGATGCTACCCAAAGTCCCCAAGGGAAGTATGATCCGTATCCGGCATGAACGTGACCGTTTGCAAATCTGTCAACGATGCCGGGAAAGCCCCAAACTCCAAAACCGATTATCAATATCCAAACAAGGATGTTTCCCATTTTTTCTCTACTCATTTCATCCTCCTATTTTATGTAGTACACACTTGGGTGTGTTCCTACTTCTTCTTTCAATCTAAAAGCATTCGGCAAAGCTATAAGCTCTGAAACCAAACTTTTTGGATCATTGGCATCTCCAAAGTATGTTGCTCTTCCTATACAGGTTACAACGCACTCCGGTAACATGCCTTTTTCTATTCTTGGAATACAGAAGTGACATTTTCTTGCATTACCGATAGGTGACTCATCTTTTTTTCTCTCCCAGGATTTGGCATACTCAAAAGATGCTTCATTTTCATATTTTTCAGCTCTCTCTTTACCTAAGAAAACCCCAGGTGCATCTGCCGCATCATCAACATACTCCATACCGAAGTCAAATGTTCTTGCATTGTATGGACAGGCGTTGATACAGTATCTACAACCTATACATTGATCGTAGTCAATGATAACGATACCGTCAGGTCTCTTCCATGTAGCTTCAGCAGGACATACAGGAACACAAGGAGGCTCCTCGCAATGCATACAAGGTCTTGGCAGTGTAGTGTGACCTACATTTGGATATGTGCCAATCTCCTCTTGGATAACAGGTCTGTAAACAACTCCAGGAGGAAGCTTGTTTTCGGCGGCACATGAGACTGAACATGCATCACATCCCACACATTTTCTAAGGTCTATGACCATTTTCCAGTTTCTTTGCTCAATTGGTTTTTTGAGTGCTCTTTGAATATCTCTCATCATTCTGAGGATTTCATCTTCGCCCGGTAATTCAGGCGGAAGTTCAAAAGGTTTGAAAGGTGTTGAAAAATTTATATTGCTTCCTTCCATTCTTGCTTCGGCTTTGACCGGTGCCAAAGCATTCATAATGCCTCCCGCAACCAATCCGCCAAATACGCCTTTGCTAAACTTCTCCAAAAAGTCCCTTCTGGACTTGTCTGTATCTAAGACCGGTATCTCTTCCTCGGTCCTAGAGAGTACTTCTTTGCTCATGGCAACTCCTTTAAAGCGTTTTTTAATTTATTTGCATATAATTACACATAAATCTTGTCACTATAGGCGCAATAACTGTTCCAAAATTTAAGAAATGCCTTGTTTAAGGGGTTTTGTCCAAAATATAAAGGATATTATTATGAAAAATGATAAATTTTTTTCCACTGGTGGTAAAATTTTTACCACTTTATTTTTAATTACACTGTTTTTTTCTCAACTATATGCAAAAGAGGTGGTTTTTTCTTTTACAGGTACTACCTTGAAGGAAGATTTGCAAACATATCTGAAATGGAAAAAGTATCTTGAAAGCCACTCAAAGTTTAAAGTCAATATAAAATTTGCAAGAACTTATGCCGAAGCGGTTTCCAATATAAAAGAGGAAAAAACTGACATAGCCTATGTATGCAGTTCAACCTACACTCTTTTAAAAGATAAAAAGGAGGCAAAGCTTTTAGCAATTCCCATCATTAATTCTCAAGATAAATACTATTCAGATATCATAGCACTCAAAAACAGCAAATATAAAAATCTTTTGGATTTTAAAGGAAAGATTTTCGCCTTTACCGACCCCGACTCCACTTCAGGCTCGATTGCTCCGACTTATTATCTTTTGACCCACGGCAAAAAAAACAATACCTTTTTTTCCCATCTTATATATACTTACGACCATGGAGAGTCCATAAAAGCTGTTCTTGAAGGATTTGTTGACGGGGCAAGTGTGGATAGTCTAGTACTTACCCAGTATGCAAAAAAACACCCTAAAGATATCAAAAATTTAAAAATTATCCAAAAACTGGGACCTTTTACTATTTCACCCATAGTTGCAAGAAGCAACTTGAACAAAAAAGAGTTTGAAAAACTGCAAAACCTTTTTTTAAATATGCATAAAACAAAAATTGGCAAAGAGATTCTTACTCATTTAAATATCGACCGTTTTGAAAAACCTACATCTCAAACTTATGAAAAGATATATCAAATGCTAAAACTCATCAAAGAGAAGCAGTAAATATAGTATGAAACACTCATGTTTCAAAAACACAAACAACAATGAAAATCATGAGAGTTTCTCTTGCCAAAGGCAAAGCTTTAGTGAGAGGGTGCAACGAAGTGAAACTCCGCAACAAAGTGAGGACAATTGCAAAGGAGCTTTGCTTCTTGAAAAGGAGATTTTCAGATGAAAAAAATAATCAACTGGCTTCATTCACTCTCTATTTATACCAAGTTGGCAGTATTGATTTTTGCAATGATTGCATTTTTTGCTTCTATTATCATATATCTTGCGATAAATACTTCAAAGGCTCAAACTGAAGAGATAACACATGAAATGATAAACAGCAATATTCAGTCCAACAAAGACTTTATAGCCAGTGCCATTTTGGCTCATGATAATTGGGCACTTTTTAAATTTTTAAAATCATTTTCAAAAAACAGTATCATAACAAATGCGGGAATAGTTGATGAAAACTTTATAGTTTTGGCTGATACTGATACAAAAAAACATCGAATAGGCACTATTTTAAATGATGCAAAAAAACATACGATTATACCTTTTAAAAAAGATGGGGTACTATTGGGGTATTTTATACTCGATATCGAAAAACAATCCATCAAAAAACTGCTTGAAAAAAGCTTTTTTAACAATTTTCTTATCATGGTTTTTGCAGCGGTGTTGTCACTGCTAATTGCAGTATATTTTATGAGAAACCTTTTAAACAGGCTCGACATACTCAAAGAAAACGCAAAAGCCATTTCCAAAAAAGAGTGGAAAAATATCAAAGAGATACAAAGCAGAGAAAATGATGAGATAACTGAGCTTGTAAACAGTACAACTCTTCTAATGCGGGAAGTTCAAACCTCAGTGGAAAAAGAGGAGGAGTTAAAAAACTTTTATCAGCAAACTTTGGCTTCAGTAGATATCTTTATAGTAATATGTGACAAAGATTTGAACATCATATATCAAAACCATCACCCCTTAAGTAAAATTTTACTTGAGGAGGGTGGATTTAAAAATGAGTATATAAAAAAACTTATAAATTGCTATAAAGACAGCTCCTGTAAATTTTGCAAACAAAAGATTTCAGATAAATTTGGTGAAGATTTGGCACTTTATTATCAAATACGAAAAGTAAAAGAGTCTTTGGTTATCTCTTTTTCTGATATTACCCAACTCTCAAGACTTGAGGAAAATGAAAAGATACTCCACTCACTAAAAACTTTGGGAGAAATTAGCTCACTCTTTGCACATGAAGTAAAAAACCTGCTTCAGCCCTTAAAACTTTTACTTCAAGATGAAAACGAGATAGACAAAGAGGACCTCTACATCGTGAACAACACGCTAGATCGTATAAATGCACAAGTCATCGACTTTTTATCTCTTGGAAAACCGATAGATAAAAAAAATATAAAAGCCATAAATGCCAAAAACTTTTTTGAAGAACTTTTAGAAATTATTAGACCAAAGCTAAAAGAGAACAATATAACTTTAAGATATGATATAGACGAGGGTTTAAAAGTCTATATGAGTAAAAACTCTCTTGAAATGATACTTATAAACCTCATAAACAACTCCATCGAAGCTTTGCAAAAAGATGGAGAGATAGAGATAACCTGGCACAGTGACGATAAAGATATGAGTGTATTAAAAATTGTTGACAGTGGTCCGGGTATCCCGAAACAGATGAGAGAAAAAATCTTCAAGCCATTTTTTACTACAAAAAGTAACGGCTCGGGACTTGGACTTTTTACCATATATAAGATAGTATATCTCTCAGGCGGACAAATAAGT
>JALWSN010000385.1 GCA_027080245.1 Ignavibacteriales bacterium
CTTCAAGGTAAACCACTCTGCTTGTGTGAGCCACGAGGGCGTTCACGTCGGAAGCCACGAAATTCTCGTTTTCCCCTATTCCAATTACAAGCGGCGAGCCGTTTTTTGCCGCCACAATTTTGTCCGGCTCGTCGGTAGAAATTACTGCAATTCCGTAAGTACCGACCACAAGCAAAAGCGCCTTGCGCACGGCTGAAGCCAGGTCTTTTTTCTCTCTGTAAAATTTGTCAATTAAATGAACCAGAACCTCGGTGTCCGTTTCGCTTTTGAAGTTAAAGCCTTCTTTTAAAAGCTCCTTTTTCAAAGTATTAAAATTTTCAATAATTCCGTTGTGGATTAAAATTATTCTCCCGTCCCCGCTTGAATGAGGGTGAGCGTTTGTTTCGTTAGGCTCGCCGTGCGTAGCCCAACGGGTGTGCGCAAGCCCAAGCGTAGCTTTACCGTCCAGTTCTTCAACAGCTTTTTCCAGAACTGAAACTTTTCCTTTCCTTTTTACCACAACAGGTTTATTTCCCGTAATAATTCCAACGCCAGCCGAATCGTAACCGCGGTATTCAAGCTGCTTCAATCCTTCAATTAAAATCGGAAGGCAATTTTGTTTGCCAATGTATCCTACGATGCCGCACATGGGACCTCCAAAATATTTAATAATTTAGACGAGGGGAAAAGTTAGTGATCGGGGCAATGCCTTAAAAGCATTAGATTAGATTTTTGCCTGTAATATTTATTTTCTCGCAAATGGCTTTTCATTCTATTCTTGAATTAAATCATTTACGAAATTTCCGAAAAATAAATCCAATTTTCAAATGTTTTTCCTCCTCCTCTTCAAAATATTTTAAAAGACCAAAGCCCCTTATGTAAACTCAAATTCCTTTCTGCAGATTAGTTAAGAATTAAAAATCGGACGTCTAATTGCCGATATTTAACACATTAAAGCTACGGTTAAACATCTCAATATCAAATTATTTTGGACGGCAGCTTTTTTTGTTTTATTATTGCATCAGAATTTTAAAATTTGTAAACAAATCAACGGATAAAAATATGAGTAACGCAACCAAAACGAATTCGGAAGTAACGGTAATAAATCCCGCTTCGGCGGTCGAATTTCAAAAAAACGGAATTGTAAGCAAGCAACTATTAAAAAAGGAAAGCGGCAACGCCACGCTTTTTGCATTTGACGAAGGAGAATCCTTAACCGAGCACACATCAACCTTCGAGGCTCTTGCTTACGTATTGGAAGGCGAAATGCAATTCACTATTGGCGGAAAGACATTCCGTGTTAAAGGCGGAGAGTTAATTAACCTACCCGCAAACATTCCGCACGGGCTTACGGCTAATAAAAGCTCGAAGATGTTTTTGGTAATGTTCAAATAAATTTGCGCTTTACGGTCTTTCCGTTTACAATTAAAAACGGATTGCAATAATTAATCGCAAATATTAAGTTTGGAAGGAAGAAAAATTTTTCTTTGAAAAATTGCGGGTGTAGCTCAGTTGGTAGAGCATTAGCTTCCCAAGCTAAGGGCCACGGGTTCGAGTCCCGCCACCCGCTCTTTCTTTTTACTTCTATTTAAATAAATTGAATTTAACTGCCCAACAATTCAAGAGAGCAAAACATTACTTCGTTTGCGTTCTGCCTAATTGAAAGTTAAATTAATTTAATTTTGAAATAATTTTAGAAAAAGGTATTTTGCAAACGTATTTCTGAACATACGCTTAAAAGGTAATTACGACGGGGGTGAAATGCGTTTTAAAATAAACCGGAAGTCCGCTCTGTTTTTAGCCTTCCTGGCGTTCTTATTTTTTCAATCAAAAGAAAATTTTGCGTGTAAATTGTCCGATTTACTTCTTCAAAATTTGCAGGACACATTAGCATTCTTAAATATTCCCAAGCGCGCTACGAACGCATTAACAGGTTCTGAATTTGTTAAGAAAGTTAGCGGTTTGAAAGTTGAAGAAAGAGAGCAACAAGTAATTAACGAAATTCTTTCAGGCAACGTGCCATCGTTTTCCCGCAAGTTAAGGAAATTAAGCGTTAAAGCGTCGATTGGCAATGTTAATTACAAATTAACTTTTTACACAACCTGCGATTACATGGCAATCGGCTCGGACGAAGATTACCTTTACATTCCGCTGACCCCTAAAGCCGCTCAGTTTTTAGCCAACAAACTTGTCTGTACATTACCGACAAAGAAGATAGTCGACATTATTTACCAAAGCGCGGAAATCAAATTACGCCCGCAGCCTATTCCTCCTACTCCGGCAATGACCACCATGCCGGTTTTCAAGCAGCACACGGATTCAATTAAAAATCAAATTGCGCAACTGGGATTTAACCGCTCCGCAAATTACATTATTGGCGGTCACAAAAAAGACGTTATTATTTCAAACAAGATTTACAGCCCGGACAGGTCCTACGACAGGGTAGTAATTTACGGCTGGCATCGCGCGGTGAACGATCCAATCCAGCCGGTTTACAATGGGCACAATGCGAACTACGCGGATTATTCCCACGGCATTCGTTTTATTCTAAACAACGCTTTTTTGAACGGCGATTCAATAAAGATTACCGAGATTCTAAAAAATTCAAAATTTGCTAATCTGCTCAGCGACGAAGGCGTAATCACCAAGCCTTATTACCCGGCAGGGACTTTTACTTCGGTAAAAAATATTTTAATGAAACCCAAAATTGGATTTGAGCTTTTCCAAAATTATCCCAATCCCTTCAACAGTTCAACGATAATAGATTTTCAACTTTTTGACGACGCCCCGGTAAATTTAAGCGTGTTCAATGTGTTGGGTGAAAAAATTGAGACTTTAATTTCCGGGATTAAGCCGGCCGGTAATTACAAAATTCAATGGGATGCTTCTTCCTATTCAAGCGGGGTTTATTTTTACATTTTAAAATCCGGTAATTTCCGCCAAAGCAAAAAAATGGCTTTGGAAGAATAGTAAAACCAAATTAAAACAAAGTAGCGGGAACTCTAAGTTCAATTATTTCAATAATTCCGCAACAATCTTTTCGCCCGCATGCCCGTCGCCAAAGGCATTTGTTTGTTCGGCAAATTCCCTTATGGCTACTTTTTCTAAAATTTTATTTTTGTCGGCGCCAACAATAAAATTCCAATTTCCTTCAAGGGTCTCAATCCATTCAGTTTCGTCCCGCAAAGTAACGCAGGGCTTTTTCAGAAAGTACGCTTCTTTTTGTAAGCCTCCGCTATCGGTCAAAACCTTTTTAGAATTTTTCAAAAGCAAAACCATTTCAAGGTAACTTACCGGCTCAACTATTTTTACACTGTCCGAATATTTAATTCCACTTAATAACTTTCTTGTGCGGGGATGAAGCGGAACAATAATGGGCAAATCCAATTCTGAAAATGCTTCGAAAATATTTTGCAATCTTTCCGGATGGTCGGTATTTTCTGGGCGATGAACAGTTCCAAGGTAAAAGGCAGGTAAGTTGGTTAATTGTTCCAAGGAAACTTTTCGCTCGGCAAGTTTTTCGTAAAATAAAATCGAGTCGAACATTACGTCGCCGGAAAGAACTGCGAGCTCGCCTAAGCCTTCTTTAGCAAGCAAACTCATTGCGTTTTGAGTGGGCGCGAAAAGCAGGTCGGAAATTCTGTCCGTAGTAATTCTATTAATTTCCTCGGGCATTAATCTGTTGAAACTTCTCAGCCCCGCTTCCACGTGCGCAATTTTAATGTGGAGCTTTGCAGCCGTAAGCGCCGCTCCGATTGTGGAGTTTGTGTCGCCGTAAACAAGGACCCAGTGGGGATTTTCCTTCTGCAATACTTTTTCCAAGCGCATCATTATTTCCGCTGTTTGTACGGCGTGGCTTGCCGAGCCGACTTCCAAATTGTAATCGGGACGGGGTATTTCCAGCTCGTCGAAAAAAATGCGGGACATATTTTCATCGTAATGCTGTCCGGTGTGAACTAACACATTTTGAATTTCGTTACTTTTTTCAATTACTTTATTTACTACCGCTGCTTTAATGAATTGAGGTCTTGCTCCTACTACTGAAAGAATCTTCATTTACTTACTTCCTCGAAAATTTTAGTCAATTCTCCGGTAATTTCCTTTCTCGAAAACTTTACGGATTTAAAAGCAAAAGGAGAAACGCCGGTTTGCCAATTTTCGTAGAATTCTTTCAAAAGATTGTAAGCCCCTTCTTCGTCCGAATAATCAACCATTTTACCGCTGTCAGTTTCAGTTAATATTTTATTTGCATCGCCATCCGTAGGACCAATTGCAAATATTGGTTTCCTACATCCCAGGTATTCGAACATCTTACCCGTAAGAAAGCCTTTATTATTAGGCACATCGTCTATTACGAGCAGCAGACAATCCGATTCTAAAAGTATTTTCGTGGATTCGCTGTGAGGGACAAAGGAAGAAAGTTCAAAATAT
>JALWSN010000386.1 GCA_027080245.1 Ignavibacteriales bacterium
TTGCTATTATTACCCATAGCCCGGCAGAATTTGTAATAGATTTTACAAGGGTAGTTCCCGGCGTAACGAGCGCAAAAGTTTTGGCGAGGATTATTACCACACCGCAGCACGCTAAAATGCTGCTGAACGCTTTGAAAGACAATATTGACAGATACGAGGCTAACTTTGGCGAGATTAAAATAATGTCCCAACCGGGCGAATCGTTTGGCTTTCGGGGATTAGCCGACGAAGGAAAAATCAACTAACTTACTTTTTTAAAATTGTGAATTCTTTCGCAAAGAAAATAGTTTTTATTTTTTTTATTTCCATTAATTTAAATTTTGGTCAACGGCTCTTTCTATCTACGTTCACAACCAAAGAAGGGCTTCCTCAAAATTCCGTTTACGCTTTGTTGCAGGATAACATGGGGCGGCTTTGGATTGGAACGGAAGGCGGAGTGGCAAGCTACAACGGGGAGAAATTTCAAGTTTTCGGTCCGGAAGATGGATTAGCCGCACCTCACGTAAACGACATTTTTCAGGATCATTTGGGTAATATTTGGTTTGCGACAATTGCAGGAATTTCGGAATTCGACGGTAAAAAGTTTATTTCATTTGGTAGTAACGAAGGCGCTTCCGAAGATTTTATTTATTCAATCTTTGAAGATTATTCGGGTGCAATTTGGTTCGGCACGGAAAGCAAAGGGGTTATTAAATACGTCAATAAAAAATTTACTTTTTACAACGCCTCGAACGGATTTTTCGCTAAGAAAGTTTTGGATATCAACAGGGACAACAACGGAAATCTCTGGTTCGCCACGGAAGGCAACGGCGTGATTGAAAAGGAAGACGAGGATTTTAAGATATTTAACTCGCGGAACGGACTGATTGCCGATAGCGTTTATTCCGTGTTCAGAGATCACAAAGGTAGAATGATTTTTGGCACAAACCATGGCGTTTCGATTTACGACGGAGCTAAATTTACAAATCTTTCGGAGAGATTCGGTTTTAAGAATTTCCCCATTCGCAAAATTATTGAAGACAAATATTTCGACCTCTGGTTCTGTTACGACGGCGGAGGCATCGCTCGATACGACGGGAAAGAAATAATTAATTACACAGAGAAAAACGGTCTGCCAAGTAATTTCGTTAAAACGGGTCTTGAGGATAGACGAGGGGATTTATGGTTCGGCTCCCAGAACGGTTTGTTTAGAATTAACGCCGAAAGGGTGAAGACTTTAACCAAGAAAGATGGGCTTTCGGGCGACGTTATTTACGGTATTAATCAGGACGCACGTGGAAATTACTGGATTTCCGTTTACGGGCACGGAGTGGACATTTTACACAACGGAGAAATAAGGCATTTAACGCAGGAGGACGGGCTGCCAAGCAATAATATTTCTTGCATTTACCGGGACGGCAAAAACAATTTGTGGTTAGGCTCGGACAATGGGGCAGCTAAATACGACGGAAGAAAATTCACCTATTTTACTAAACAGGACGGACTTGTTGGCAACACGGTTCTTTCGATTGCCGAAGACGCCGAAGGCAATATCTGGTTCGGTGGAGAGGGGGGCGCTACCAAATACGACGGCAAACATTTTACTCCCTACACTAGTAAGGACGGACTGGCGCCTGAATGGGTCTATTGTATTTACAAAGATTCACAAGGCAATCTATGGTTCGGCTCCGACCCTGGCGGAATCACTTTTTACAATGGCAAAAAGTTCATTATTTACAATACTTCCAACGGATTGCCAAAGGGCGCGGTCTTTTCAATTATTGAGGATAGATTCAGTAATTATTGGATTGGAATGGAAGGCGGCGGCTTGGTGAAATTTGACGGCGAAAATTTTATTCATTACGGAGTGAAAAACGGGTTGTCTAGTTCGAATTGTTATTCGATTATTGAAGTAGGTAAATATCTTTACGTTGGGACAGGTTCAGGCATCGACAGGATTGACCATTTTAATTGGGATAAATTAGGTTCGGACGCCGTTCGGGTTTTTACAAACGAAGACGGTTTGCCCGATAAAGAAATGAATCAAGGTAGCGCCTACAAGGATAAAAAAGGAAATCTTTGGTTCGGAACTCAGAAAGGCGTTGTGATTTTTAATCCGATTAATAGGCCTAACAAAGTTCCTCCCGCAATTTACCTAAATAAGTTCGAAGTAAATAAGAAATCGTTCCCGCTGGATTCGTTAAAAAAAGGGAATCTCGAACTCGACTATTCGCAGAATAATATCGACCTCGATTTTTCAGCGGTTAGTTTAAGTAATTATTACAAGATGATTTTTAAATACAAACTTGTCGGCTTGAACGACTCTCTTTGGAACGAAACGCGCTCGACGAGAATTTCTTACCCGTACTTGCCGCCAAGTAATTACACGCTTTTCATTAAGGCGCGCAACGCAGACGGCATTTGGTGCCCTAAGCCAATCATTCTTCACTTTAGAATAAAGCCTCCTTTTTATTCAACTTGGTGGTTCTACACTTTAGTGGCTTTTGGAATTATTTTAATTACTTACTTTGTTTATTTAATTAAAACCGAACAGGTTAAGAAAAGGAACATTGAACTTGCAAATATGGTCAGGTTGCGCACGAAGGAATTAGAGGAAGAGAAAAATAAATCCGACGAACTGCTCCAAAACATTTTACCCCAATTAGCCGTTGAAGAATTGAAAGAAAGGGGCGAGGTAGAACCGCGGGAATTTAAAAACGTTACAATTTTATTTACCGATTTCAAAGGCTTCACTTGGGCTGCTTCCGTTCTGCCAGCGGATAAATTGGTGTTTGAACTTAACGACATTTTTGCCGGCTTCGATAGAATTGTGGCGCAATATGGGCTCGAAAAGCTCAAAACTATTGGGGATTCCTACATGGCGGCTTGCGGATTGCCCGAGGAAACGGAACATCACGCAATTAAAGCTGTAGAGGCCGCAATGGAAATGCGTAAGTTTCTTGAACAACGCAACGAGCAATCCGCCATTAAATGGGAAATGAGATTAGGTTTACATTCCGGTCAGGTGATTGCCGGCGTAGTTGGACTTAAGAAGTTTACTTACGATATTTGGGGAGATACCGTTAACATTGCAAGCCGAATGGAAAGTTCCGGCGAGCCTGGTAAAATAAATGTTTCCGCATTTACTTACATGTTGATTAGGGATTATTACGATTGTGAATATCGCGGTAAAATTGAAGCAAAGGGGAAAGGCAAAATAGACATGTATTTTGTTCTTGGGCGCAAACCTGAAAAAGAAAAAGAAATAGAGGCAATATTAAAACAGAAGATTAAGTCGGAAACTTTTGTTAGTTAGCTTATTTCAATTTTCCGCTTTTGATTCCTTTTAGTTTAAGAATCACGTTCAACTCTTCGTACAACAAGTAAAACAATGACGGCAATAAAAGCAAAAGCGTTAGCGGGTTTTTAATTATTTTAAGACTTGTAATTCCAATGACTCCAAACGGGTTAGGCAAATGCAATTTAAAAATAGTCGTAAAATTGAATAGTTCATATTTTGAACTGTTCAAAAATGGAACTGTGAATGAAATTAGCGCTAAAGCCGTTAATAATATCAGCATTGAATAGAAAAACCTTGATTCGGATTTTTTCTTTTTCTCCCCGGCTAGTTTACGCATAATTTTTGCGCTAACCTTTTCGGGAGCTTCCGGCGGTTGCAATTTGGAAAGGATTTCATGCGCCTGAATTTGAGCAAGCAAAACCCTTTTTAGCGCGGGGTCTTTAGAAGTGGAATTCCGAAGCTCTTCCATTTCAGCCTGACTTAATTCTCCGTCCAAATATTTGTTAATTAAAAGCTCAAACTTTTCGTTCATATTAATTCCTCTAAATAATTTTTTTCTAAAATTATTTTCCTTAAAGTTCTTCGCGCTCTGAATAAAAGAACCTTAACATTTTCGGTTGTGTAGTTCGTTACTTCGGAAATTTCTTTGATTGAAAGTCCGTCGATGTAAAACAAATTTACCACAAGAGCGGCTTTAGGCGGCAGAAGTTCAATAAGTTTGTTTACAACGGCGCTGGAATTCTCTTCCGGGTCGAAATTTTCTTCAACGCTTAGTTGAAAATCGTCTGTTAACGAACTTGTGATTTTTTCAAGCTTCCTGAGCCTGCCTTTTAAAAATGTAAGTCCCGTATTGTAAACAATTTTGTAGAACCATGTGGAAAACTTAGCCTCGCCTCTGAAATTCTTTAGATTGCGGTATGTTTTAAGGAAGGCGTCCTGCAGGGCTTCTTCTGCGTCCATTTTGTTCCTGAGCAAGCCCAACAAAAGTCCGTAAGCGCGGTCTTTGTAACGATTGATTAAAACCTCGAAAGCCCGGATGCTGCCTTCGGAAATTTTTTTGATTAGAATTTCATCCGCTAAATTTTCCATATTTATTTTGACTAATAAATTTAAAATATGTTACAACCTA
>JALWSN010000387.1 GCA_027080245.1 Ignavibacteriales bacterium
GAACACAATCGATATGATTAATGAAGCGGGCGGCGAAGCGGTTGTTTCCAAAAGCGGGCATGCGTTCATTAAAGAAAAAATGCGCGAGGTTAACGCCGTTTACGGCGGCGAAATGTCCGCTCACCATTATTTCCGCGATAATTCTTACTCGGATAGCGGCTTGATTCCTTTTGTCCTTATTTTACAATTGATTTCAGAGGAAGGCAAGCCCCTTTCGGAATTGGTGGGAGAGATGATGAACGAATTCCCTTGCTCGGGAGAAATAAACACTAAGCTGGAAAACCCCGCTTCGAAATTGCTGGAAATTAAACAAAAATATTCAGACGGCAAAATGGATTTGCTTGATGGCGTTAGCGTGGAATACGACGATTGGCGTTTTAATGTAAGAATGAGCAACACGGAACCTTTGCTTAGATTGAACGTGGAGACGCGTGGCGACAAAAAATTGCTGGAGGAGAAAACTAACGAGCTGCTTGAGTTAATCCGCCTTTAAGTTTTGTAAAACTAAGTCGCATTATACTCGTCTAATTTTAGGTAAAATTTAACGGGAGAAAAAAATGAAAGAAAAAAAAGAAAACGTTGTGGACGTCAACAAACTTCTTAAAAATAAGCTGAAGGACGTTAGCATCGGCAAAATTGAGGATGCAATTGCGGAAGCTGTTAGCAAACTTGTGGGCGAGGATTACAAATGCACAGTTACCGACGTAAAATATTCCCTGTTCAGCGGAGCGGATTTTCACCTGAAAATTGAATTAAGCTACAAGGAAGATTAAATCCGTTTTGTGATTTGAATCACAGAAATATTTAATCTTTTGCAATAACTTAAAAAAATAATGAAATTAAATTTGGGAGCAATGAAAGCTTATTCCGTTAACGCCGTCTCAAAATTAAAAGAGGTTCGACTAAATTCAACTAAAAAGTGTCTTCTAAATTCTTTTTGTAACGCCCACTTTACCGATTGTTTTAATGAGTAAAAATAATTTTTCAAAGGAACATACGCAAAACCGCAATTGGCACAGTCTTACTTTCGACGAGACGCTTAATGAACTTAATTCAAGTAAACTTGGATTAAAAGAAGCCGAGGCAAAGTTCCGTTACGAGCGGGTGGGTCCTAACGTAATTGAACTTGGAGAAAGAAAATCTCCCCTTAAACTTTTTGCGGAACAATTTTTTAGTTTGCTTATTATTATTCTTATTCTGGCTTCCATTGCCTCGGCGTTTGTGGGACAGTTAATTGAAGCCATCACAATAATAGTAATAGTGATTTTAGCCGGCTTGTTGGGCTTTTTTCAGGAATATCAGGCGGATAAGGCAATTGAATCCTTAAAACAACTGGCGGCGCCTTTCGCCAAAGTTTTGCGAGACAGTAAGGAAAAGATTATTCCCGCTTCGGAAATTGTCCCGGGAGACGTAATCATTTTACAAGCGGGCGACAAAGTGCCCGCCGACGCGCGAATTTTAACCGCTAAAAATCTTCGCGTGAACGAATCAGCCTTAACGGGCGAATCCCATCCCGTGGAAAAATTTGCTTCAAAAATCGACAAAGAAATTTCAAACGCGGGGGATAAGAATAATCTTGTATTTATGGGTACTTCCGTTAACTACGGCAGGGGAAAAGCCGTGGTTGTAGGCACGGGTAAGAATACCGAATTTGGCAAAATTGCCGCAATGCTGAAACAAACGGAAAGACGCAAAACCCCATTGCAAAAAAATCTGGACAAGCTTGGTAGAAAACTTGGCATCTACTCAATTATTCTTGCTTTTTTGATGAGCCTGCTTGGTATTTCGGAGGGCTACGATATTGTTCGGATGTTCATCTGGGGCGTGGCTGTGGCTGTGGCTGTTATTCCCGAAGCCCTTCCTGCCGTTGTTACTATTAGCATTGCGCTTGGCGTTCGTCGAATGGTAAAACGCAAAGCTTTGATTAGAAAGCTACCTGCCGTTGAAACTCTTGGCGCAATTAATATTATTTGCACGGACAAAACCGGCACTTTAACTAAAGACCAGATGACCGCCAAGCAAATATTTGCCGGCGGAGAGGAATTCAAACTGACCGGGAGCGGATACGATTTTTCCGGCTCGGTTTTGGAAAACGGCAGGAAAATTGAAATTGAAAAACAAACGGCGCTTAAAAATCTTCTAACATGCGGAGTTCTTTGCAACGACGCCGCTTTAACTTTGACGGACGGGCGCGTTGGTATTATTGGCGACCCTACCGAAGCGGCGCTGTTAGTAGCGGCTAAAAAAGCAGGGCTCGATCCCGACGAAATACGAAAGCGCTTCGAACGAATCGATGAAATTCCGTTTTCCTCGGAATCCAAACAGATGACTACCCTCAATAAAATGAGCGACGGCAATTACGCCTTTACCAAAGGAGCCGTGGAGTTGCTTGTTGCCAATTCAACCAAAATATTGCTGAATGGCAAAGAGGTTGATTTTACTGAAGAATTAAAGACCAAGACGCTTGAAACCACTGAAAAATGGGCGTCCCGGGCGTTCCGTGTTTTAGGGTTTTCCTACAAAAAATTCGACGGCGAAAGTTTAATGCCGGACGCTGCCAAAGACACAACTTTCCTTGGATTTGTGGGATTGATTGACCCGCCAAGGGAGGAAGCTCTGGAGGCAATCAGAACTTGCGAGAGGGCGTCCATTAAACCCATTATGATTACGGGAGATCACAAAACCACGGCGGTTGCAATTGCAAAAGAATTGGGCATTCTTAAAAGCGGCAGGGTAATGGAAGGTAAAGAGCTTGAAAAGCTTTCTGACCGGGAATTCAATGAAAAGGTGGAAACTACGGAAGTTTACGCCAGGATTTCCCCCGCTCACAAATTAAAAATAGTTAATGCCTTAATGGAAAAAGGCAACATTGTGGCTATGACCGGCGACGGCGTTAACGATTCTCCCGCTCTTAAACGGGCGGACATTGGAATTGCGATGGGCATTAAAGGCACGGAGGTTAGCCGCGAAGCCGCGGATATGATTCTTACAGACGACAATTTCGCCACTATTGTCGCCGCAATAGAAGAGGGAAGAAGCATTTTCGAAAACATTCGAAAGTACCTTGTTTATTTGCTTAGCGGAAATCTGGGTGCGGTAATCGCGCTTGTTGTTGCGCTGCTTGTGGCTTTGCCTTTGCCTTTGGCGGCTGTGCAAATTTTGTTTATTAATTTTTTCATGGATGGCTTAATAGCCATTGCGCTTGGAGTTGAAAAACCCGAGAAAGGAATAATGGAGAAAAAACCCCGCAACGTAAAGGAGGGAATAATTAACCTTAAGGCCCTTTCCTTAACGATTTCCATTGGAGTGTGGATTAGTATTGTGGCTCTTGGCGTTTTTGTGTGGGGTCTAAAGCATGGAGTTACGGGCAACGCGGCGATGAGCTTGTTCTTTATTACTATTATTTTTTCCAGATTGTTTAACGGGCTTAACTGCCGTTCGTTTAATCTCTCCTTAAGCGAGCTTGATTTCTTTTCAAACAAATATCTCTGGAATGGAATAGTCCTTTCCTTGGCTTCCACGATTTTGGTTATTCTTCTTCCCCCGCTCCAACCGGCTTTCCGGACGGCTTCCCTTTCGCTGAATTTGTGGGTTATTGCTTTTGTGGCTTCTTCCACAACTTTGTTCTTCGGCGAAATCACCAAAAAGGTTGTAAACAAATTAAGCGGGGAATAGTTTAACAGTTAGCCGGAATGATTCAGCAAACCAAGCGGCTATTAAGAAAACCAAGTTAAAAGGTCATTTGCAGACCCTTCATTTTTAAGTACTTTTTACCTCCAAAAGTAATGAAGTCGACGCCTTTACGTTGTAGAAATGAAAGTAAAAAGGAGATTGTTTCAATTGAGTTCCTTTCTGCCTGAGAATTAAGAAATCCCGTTCAATTGAAAAAGAAATTGAACGCGTAAAAAGCAAAATGTAGTGCCTTCGCCGGGAAAAACTTTATTGTTTTTCAATAACTTACGAGATTTTTAGTTGGAAGTTTTAGCAAGGAAGCTTTCCGTAATTAGTTTAGCTCCGCAAGTCAACCCGTGAGAATTGTTTTAATTAATAAAACAATATCTCTGGATTATTAGGTAATTTAAAAAGTTTGCCTGATATTAGCTGCCTTAAATTTTGATTTTGTATTAGGTTTTAGATTTTGTGAGTTAGCTTTATGAGTAGGTTTATTTTTACCTTTGGCGTGTTTATGCTGTTGTGGGTGGGCTTAACCTCTTCAACAAACGCTCAGGAATTAATTGCCGGGGCGATATTAAGTTTAATTGTCGCCTCTTTTGCTTTTAAAACTTTTACCGATCAAGGACTTAACTTCTTAAAACCGAAAAAAATATTTTACATTGTAAAATATCTTTTGGTTTTCTTAAAAGCGCTTGTAGTTGCCAACCTCGACGTTGCACGGCGCGTAATAT
>JALWSN010000388.1 GCA_027080245.1 Ignavibacteriales bacterium
ATTTTTAACGATACGCAAAAAAGAATTCTGAACCTCGCTATGCCCGCAATTGCTGGGCTTTCGGCGCAGCTGATTGTTTCTTTGGTCGATACCGCAATGGTTGGCAGGCTTCCCGAGCCAAAAGAAAATTTGGCGGCAATGGGTATTGGTATTCTTGCCACGTGGGCTATTGTCAGTTTCTTTTCGAGTCTTTCCACGGGAACTCACGTTCTGGTTTCCCGTAGATTTGGCAGGAAACAATATTCCCAATGTGCTTCCGTTCTGAATACATCCCTAATAATTTCGGTAACTCTTGGAGCGTTGGTTACGCTTTTGTTCATCTTATTTTCCTACGACGTCTCAAACTTTTTTGCGGCTAACGACGCAGTAGGAAGGCTTGCCGGCGATTATTTGTTCTACAGATTTTTAGGCCTGCCATTCTTCCTTGTAGCTGTTTCCTATAGAGGTTTCTTTTTCGGAATAGGCAAAACCCGAATTTTCATGTACTCGGGCATCTTAATAAACGTTTTGAACATCATTTTTGATTACGTTTTAATCTACGGTGCGTTTGGAATTAAGCCGTTGGGATTGGCAGGGGCAGGACTTGGCTCTTCCCTTGCCACAGTATTTGACGGACTGTTTTACACAACGGTGGGGCTGCAAAAAGATTACGTTAAAAAATTCTCGATGTTCCGTAATTTCAAATTCAATAAAGAAATTGCAAAGAAAATATTTAACATTTCCGTTCCCGTTTCATTCCAGAACGTTTTTATTCTGATTGGTTTTTTAAGCTTCATTTCAATTATCGGATTGGTCGGCGTGCTGGAACAAGCCGCAAGTCAAACGGTAATTTCCTCACTCTTCATTTCGCTTCTGCCCGCATTCGGTTTTGGCATTGCGGCTCAAACGTTGGTTGGGAATTACCTTGGGAGAAAAGAAATTCAAAAAGGCAAAGCGCTTGGATTCGAAACGGCTAAGTTGTCGTTCTATTATTCTCTGATTGTGTTTATTGTTTTCGTTCTTTTTCCGCGTTACATTTTAATGTTACTTACGAACGATTCGGCAATCATTACAACAGCAGAACCGTTACTTAGAATTGCCGGATTCGCCCAAATTGTTTACGTGCCCGGGCTGGTAATGGCCAACGCTTTGCAAGCGGCAGGTCGTTCGTTCTTTGTAATGAAAACGGAAATAATAGTCAACTGGATTATTTTCATCCCTCTTTCCTACGCGCTGGGAATAATCTTTCACCTGAACGCACGCGGCGCTTGGCTTGCGGTTCCGGTTTACGTAACGCTTTATTTCATCGTAATTTTTTGGAAATTTTTTACTCTTAAATCAAGTTGGTGATTTGGAACAAAATGAAAAATTTTTTAATAATATTTATTTGATTTATTTTCCTTCGGCAATTATATTAGGGGCATGAAAAAGCGGCAAATAAAATATTCCTTAATAATGGCGGTTATTCTAAGCCAGTTGTTATTTGCTTCGGCTTTAATTTCAATGTTGCAAGCTAAAAGCGACGGCGATAACGTAATTTTAGAATGGCAGACAACAACCGAAAAAAACCTGAAAGAATTTGTAATCCAACGCAAGACCCCTAACAGCGATTTCATGGATTTGGCGACCGTAAAACCCAAAGGAGACAATTCTTTTTACTCGTACAAAGACCAAAGCGCTTACAAAGTTAACGATAAGTTTTACATTTACAGATTAAAGATTGTGGACAACGATAATTCGATTTCTTATTCGGCGGAAGTTTCCGTTGTGCACAGCGTTTCCAGCGTTAAAAGAACTTGGGGCAGTATCAAAGCTTTGTTTAGATGATTTCTAATTTGAAAACTTGCTGCTCTTACCGAATCTCTTCCCGAAACAAAATTAAGATTCTAAAATGATTGAACAACCACAACAAATTTTAAGGGTTCAATGGGGAATTCATGTCTGCTTAATAAATTTACATTTTAATAAACGAATTTTTAATTCGACGAAATTTACTTCTGCCCCATTCATTTACGATTTAACATCCAAAAGATTTCGGAAAACTCAAAAAGGAAATGGATAGATGAATAATGACGTAAAAATTTATTTGGCTTCGAAATCCCCCAGAAGGAAAAAATTACTAAAGCAAATTGGAATTAAATTTTCTACTTTCTCCGTGGACATAGAAGAAAAACAGTTGCCCAACGAAACGCCCGTTAGAACAGTTAAAAGATTAGCCGAAGAGAAATTAAACGCCGCGTTAAAAATTAAAAGCGACGGAGTAATAATTACAGCCGACACAATAGTGGTTCTTGACGGGCAAATAATCGGCAAGCCCAAAAGTAAAAAAGATGCGCGAAGTATTTTAAAAAAACTTAGCGGCGCGAAACACTTTGTTTACACGGGGTTTGCGGTTTTCAATTCCCAAAATACACGGAAAATATTGGGGTATCGAAAGACGGCTGTTACGTTTAGAGAATTAAGCGAAAAAGAAATCGCCGAATATGTGGCAACCGGCAGCCCGTTGGATAAAGCCGGGGCGTACGGAATTCAGGACGATTACGGAGCGGTATTTGTTAAAAATATTTCGGGGTGCTACTACAATGTAGTAGGTTTGCCTTTAGTGGATGTCTACTTAGCCTTAAGAGAAGTTCTGAATGATTAGTAAAATAAGAAAAAATTTAATTGCTCTTATTTTAGTTTCATTTGTCATTTATTTTGCGTTAACTTTTTATGCTAATTTTAATACGGTACTAAACACTTTCCGAACCTTTCCCCTATTATTATTGCCCTTGTTGTTGGGGTTGTCTTTTGTGAATTATTTTTCAAGATTTTTAAAATGGCATTACTATTTGCGAAGTTTAAAAATACAAATAGGCTACGGTAAATCTTTTCATATTTTTTTTTCGGGCTTACTAATGAGCGTTACGCCCGGTAAATTCGGCGAGCTGTTAAAAGCTTACCTTGTAAAATACGAAACAGGCGAAGCCGTTAGCAAAGTAATGCCCGTAACAATTGTGGAAAGAATTACCGATTTTTACTCTCTCCTGCTTCTTGCAATTATTGGCGCTTACATTTACAACATTGGCAAAGTAATTATTATTGTTACGCTTCTTTTTTTTATAGCTCTTACAATAGTTGTTATTAATAAAAAGTTCGCTTTTGGAATTATTCAATTATTGAACAAAATTCCTTTTTTAGAAAAATTCATCAATCACATTCGGCAAGCTTACGAATCCGCTTACATTTTACTTCAGCCCAAAAGGCTTTTTGCAATGACTGCGTTAAGCCTTGTTTCATGGGGGGTTGAATGCGTCGGGTTTTATTTGGTCTTAATTAACTTTGGTTTGAAAGTCTCGCTCTTCTGGTCAATTTTCATTTACGCGTTTGCAACCATCGCTGGTTCAATTACGCTACTGCCCGCAGGAATTGGAATAACGGAAGGTTCGCTTACGTATTTTATTTTCCAAGCAAGCGGTTCAATGAGCAAAGCCGTAGCATCCACTATGGTAACAAGAGTAGTAACTTTGTGGTTCGCTATTTTATTAGGTATTATTAGCCTCTACTTGTACTACGCTAAAAATCCCAACCTAATCGAAGAGCTTTCGAATATTCAAAAAAGTCAATAATAGTTTAGCCATAATATTATTGGCTTTTAAAGGCGCTACCTTACTGTTAGTCAATTATTTTAGCCTCAATTATGTAATCCAGTTTCGGAAATTTTCTATTTAAATATTCATTGCCTTTTGCTTGAATTGAATCCTGATTTGGTTTTTGCAAATAGCCCGAATAAATTGAATCCACTACATTCATTCCTTTAATTACCTTTCCAAAAGCCGGAAAGCCTTTTACGCCCAGATAATTAGTGGTATCGAGCCGCAGGTTATCTTTTAAGTTAATGTAGACTTGATTTGAACGGGTATTTTTACCGCCGCGGGCGAAAGCTATCGCGCCACGTTTGTTGCTGAATTTTACCGGTTCGTCCGGAATGCCAAAGTCGCTCCAAACTTTATTAACTTTGGAATTACCGTTAATCCCCCACTGAACCACAAACTTCGGCACAACTCTGAAAAATCGATTGTTATTGTAATAACCATGTTTCACGAAATAATAAAATCTGTCAACCCCAAGCGGAGAATAACGCCGTTTAACTTTAATCACAAAATTACCTTTAGTGGTTTTGAATTTAACCTTAAAAACCGGAGGAGCCGGAGAACTTAATTCTTGCAGATTGGGTTTTAACAAAGCGGAAGAGCATGCCGCTAATAAAATTAATGTTACAAAGGTTAACAATTCTTTTGGTTTCATTACATTCCCTTGATTAAAGTGTTGAAGGAATTAATAAACTAATTTTGGGCTTTCTCAAAATGTTTTAAAATAAAATCAATAAACATTGAATGTGAAACTTTGGGATTGCTAAAATTAGTAGCGGTAGAAAC
>JALWSN010000389.1 GCA_027080245.1 Ignavibacteriales bacterium
ATTACGATGTTTGAATTGTCCAGTAATGTAATTCCATTCAAAGCAAGCGCTGAAGAAATAGTTTTAAAACTTTTGTCTGGCGCGTTCGAGTAAGCCCAATAATCATGGTCTCCCGCGCAAGAATAAGCGCCGTAAGCCCCGTGAATATTACCCAAAAGCTTTGCCGCAGCTTTAATGTATTTGCTCCCCCGGGAAATGAAATCTCCGCCGATTAAAACAACGTCGGGCTTTAACGCGTTTAATTTGCTAATGTAATTCATTACGCGAGTGCTGTCCGTGTAGCGGTCGACGTGAAAATCCGAGACGAACCCGATTTTAAAATTCTTCAAAGAATTCGGAAGGTTGGGAATTCTTTCCTCAATTCGAGTGATTTTAACCGAATAGTAATCGTAAACTGAAATTAATGGAACGTAAATCAAGAAGAAAAATAAAAGGGCAATTTTTAATTTGCCTGCAAAGGCGAAATATTTACCCGGGCTTTTTTTTAGCTTTAAGAAAAGTCCAATAAAATCAAGTGGAATAAAAAACAAAAGCAACTGAACGACTAAAACAAAAGAAATCCAAAATGGGTAAACAAAAAGCCAGTCTATTAAAACGCCGGAGGGAAGACTAATGGAACCGGAAGTTAGCAAGCCGTAAACTGCCTGAAATAAAAGGGCAAACGGCATCAGGTTAATAAAAAAGCCAATAATAGCGGGTATTTTGTAACGTCGTAAAAAGGGGAAAAATTTTCTTGCGTTTCGCAAAGAGCGGAAGAAGTAAAATTCTATTGCCGCAAGCAAGGCAAGGGCAATTAATATTCTAACAATCCAAATCATTTTGTTGGTGAAAGTTTAATCCGGAAAGTAAAGAATAATTTTTGAAATTTTTTGAAACTGCAAAACATTCAAACGACCACTTCGTTAGAAAGCTCGTTTGTGTCGTCGGGTTTAATTGGAAAGCTTTGGGTAAGGACTTCGCCGATTTTCCCCACTCCTAAAATTACTCCGTTTGTAAAATTCCCGTTTTGGAATTCGCTCTGTATTTCGTCGCGAATTTTGTCCCATGTGTCTTGCTTTACTTTGGAATTGATTCCTTCGTCGGCTAAAATGTAAAAGGCTCTTTCTTGCAACAGGAGCAAAAGTAGAATTCCGGTTCTGTCGCGAGTTTGGTTCATTCCCAATTTGTAAAATTCCTTTTCGGCTATTTGGCGAACCGTTAATTTTTTGCACGAGAAGGGCGCGGAATCTTTAATGCTTACGCGTATTTCTCCGCTTGTTGTCTTCTCGGCTTTTTTAATTGCCGCCGATATTTTCAGAAAATCATCGTCGTTAAAATATTTGTAAAGTAATTTGTGTTTCATTTGTTAATAAATTCGGTAATTTCTCAGGGCGCGGTTACAAAGAACCCTGAATGTAACGAATCAACTCTTCGATTTCGTATTTTTTGTTTTCTATTACGGCTTTCACAACGTCGCCTATGGAAATAATTCCCAGCAGGTTGCCTTCTTTGTCCTCAACGGGAAGGTGCCGGATTTTCTTTTCAATCATTATTGCCATGCATTCTTCCACGTGAGTTTCGGGACTAATACAAATAACGTTTGGCGTCATTATTTCTTTTACTTGAGTTTCCTTACTGCTTTTGCCGTGCAAAATTATTTTGCGGGCGTAATCTCTTTCGGAAACAATGCCCTGAATTTTGCCGTCCTTCAGCACAAGTAAAGCGCCCACTTCTTTTTCAGCCATTAGTTTCAGGGCGTCGAACATCATAGCGTCGGGGGAAATTGACCAAACCTGGCTCCCTTTGCTTTCTAAAATTTGTTTTACTAATTTCATAAAACCTCCCTTTTATTTTGAATTAATTTAGTTTGTCTGATAAACAATCTTGCCGCCGATGATTGTGTAGAGAATTTTTGTGGAAAGAATTTCATCGTCGGGAACTTTGGTGATGTCCTGCGAAAGAATAGTAATATCCGCGAGCTTGCCGGGCGTTAAGCTGCCTTTTATTTTTTCCTCGAAAGCGGCGTAAGCGCCATTGATTGTGTAGGATTTAAGCGCTTCCATTCTTGTCATTTTTTCTTCGGGGAAGAAAGCCGTTCCGTCTTTAAGCTTTCGGGTAACGGAAGCGTAGTAATTTTTTATTGGGTTAACTTTCTCAACGGGAGCGTCGGTGCCGTTGCAAATTACGGCGCCCGAGTCAAGTAATTTTCGCCAAGCGTAAGCGCCGCGTTTAGCTCGTTCTTCCCCAAGGCGCTTAATTACAAACACGGCGTCGGAGGTGCAATGAATTCCCTGCATCGCGGCTATTACTCCAAGTTTGGCGAAGCGGGGAATGTCGTACGTGGAAAGATGCTGAGCGTGTTCGATTCTCCAACGTAAGTCTTTGGTTTTTAAATTCTTCCCGCAAATTTTTTCGTAAAGATTAAGAACCAAGCGGTTGGCTCTGTCCCCTATGGCGTGCGTGCAAACTTGGAAGCCGTTCTTGTAAGCAATTCTCATTTCTTTTTCAAGGGTTTTAAGCGGCGTTACCATTAAACCTGAGTAGTTAGGCATGTCGTTGTAAGGCGTAAGCATTAAAGCCCCGTGCGAGCCGAGCGCTCCGTCCATGTAGCGTTTGTAAGCCCTTACCGTTAAATGATTGTTAGCGTAACCTATTATTTTGTAACGGGGCAAATATTTCTCAAGCGTGTCGGGGTTGTCCTCGTAAACCATTACGTAAAGCCTTGGTTTTATTAGCTTTTCCTTAACAAGCTTTTTTAAGAAGTCAATCATCTCAAAGCTTTCACCCGCGTCGTGGAACGTTGTAATTCCATTGCGAACGCATTCTTCGGAGGCCAATTCAGCCTGCTTGCGAAGCAATTCGCGTTTCCTTTCGGCCGGGATTGTTTTAAGGTATTTGTCGTAAGCTTTTTCAATAAGAGCTTCGGCGTCTTCTTCGAAAACGCCAATCGGGTTGCCTAGGCTGTCTCTTACGATTCTCCCCCCTTCGGGGTCTTTCGTCTCCTTTGTTACGCCTGCTAATTTCATTGCCAGCGCGTTTGCAAACAAAGCGTGCCCGCTTGCGTGGGTTAGCATTACGGGATTATTTGGCGTGGCTTTGCTAAGCTCGGTGTGGATTGGGTAGCCGTCCACCGAGGGCGACGCGGGAGGATCCCATTTTTCCTGATGCCAACCCCTGCCGATAATCCACTCTCCCGGCGTTAAGCTTTGGGCTTTTTCCGCTACCATTGCGATTATTTCGTCCCAGTTTTTTGCGCCGGAAAGATCCAATTCCATTAAGGATTTACCCAGACTCATGAAATGAGCGTGGCTTTCGATTAAACCGGGAATTACCGTCGCGCCTCGAGCGTCTAAAGTTTTTGTGCCTTCGCCAACATACTTGCGAATTTCGGAGTTTGAACCTACGGCAACAATAGTATCCGCGTTAATTGCCACAGCTTCAGCCTTTGGCTTTACTGGATCCAAAGTGATTACGTTGGAGTTTAAAATTACAAAATTTGCTTTTTCTTTTTGCATATTGCAAGCGTAAAATAATAACGGTAATAGTAACAGTAACTTTTTCATTTTCGTTCTGATGTTTGCATTTAAGATTATTAAGACTTTAATTTTTAAAAAATAGTTCTAAAAAAGCAAATTCTTTTTGGTTGTTTTTTCATTTTCTTTTTTTTAGTTTAATCGAACAAAGATGTGTTTGTTCAACAATTTTGGTTTTACAATAGAAGTTTTAAGGAATCGACTAAAAAAATTTACCGTTTTTTTACTAATAGGGCTGCTTAGCGCTTCGTGCCAGAGCAAAATTAAAAAGCAAGTAAAAAAAGAATCGGATCTCCAGAAGATAATTAAACGGGGCAAAATTGTTGCCCTTACCGGCTACAACGCTTACAGCTACTTTATTTACAAAGGACAGCCGATGGGATACGAGTATTCTTTGCTGAAGCTTTTCGGGAAATACCTTGGCGTTGATGTTGAAATTAAAGTGGAATCGAGTCTGAGCGAAATGTTCCGTAAGTTGAGGAGCGGCGAGGGGGACTTGATTGCCTTCAATCTTACCGTCACCAACGAACGGCGGAAACTCGTTGCGTTTACTCATTATTTGAACACCACCAAGCAAGTGCTGGTGCAGAGGCTTCCGAAAAATTGGCGAAGAATGACTCGCGACGCCATCGAGAAATCCTTAATCCGGAGCCCGCTTGAACTCGACGGCAAAACAATCTACGTACTTGCGCATTCATCTTACGTTACAAGGCTGAAGAACCTTTCCGAAGAAATTGGTGGTAAAATAAATATTGTGGAAGCGGATTCCAACCTTTCTACCGAAGATTTGATTGAGCTTGTTTCTCAGGGGAAGATTGATTACACCGTCAGCGATGAAAACGTCGCTCAACTTTCTCAGGCTTACCTGCCGAAC